>JBFHKK010000104.1:0-7721 GCA_041595475.1 Pseudomonas sp.
AACTGGCCGGGCAGTTGCGCGGCGATGCGCGGCTGTCCGGCACGCTGCTGGCGCCGCGGGTTGACGGCAGCCTGCAGCTGGTAGACGGCCAGATCGGCGGCCGCGACCTGCCGATCCCCATCGAAGACCTGCAACTGCAGGCGCAGATCGCCGGAGAAACAGCGCGCCTGACCGGCAGCTGGCGCAGCGGCGAGCAGGGCCGCGGCAGTCTGGACGGCGACCTGGGGTGGCGCGAAGGCCTGAGCGCGGCGCTGCAGCTGCGCGGCAGCAGGCTGCCGCTCAGCATCGAGCCTTATGCCGAGCTGGAGGTCGAGCCGGACCTGCGCCTGAGCCTGGCCGAGCAGCGGCTGCAGGTGAGCGGCAGGGTCGCCATTCCGCGCGGCGCCATCGAGATACGCGAACTGCCGCCGGAGACGGTGCGGGTCTCGGAAGACGCGCGCATCGTCGGCCGCGAGGCTGCCGAACAGAGACCGCTCAAGATCGGCATGGATGTCGAGGTCGAGGTCGGCCAGGAGCGCGTGCGCTTTCGCGGCTTCGGTCTGCGCGCCGACCTGGCCGGCCGGGTTCAGATCGGCGATGACCTGGACACCCGCGGCGAGTTGAGCTTCCTCAATGGGCGCTTTCGCGCCTACGGCCAGCGCCTGAGCCTGCGCCGGGCGCGGCTGTTGTTCGTCGGCCCGATCGACCAGCCCTACCTGGATGTGGAGGCGATCCGCCAGGTCGATCGGGTGGTCGCCGGCCTGCGCCTCAGTGGTCGCGTCGAACAACCGAAGAGCGAGGTGTTCGCCGAACCGCCGATGAGCCAGGAGCAGGCACTTTCCTATCTGGTGCTGGGCCGGCCCCTGGGCCAGAGCAATGGCGACAGCAATATGCTGGCCCAGGCCGCCCTGGCCATGGGTCTGGCCGGCAGCGCGCCGCTGGCCGGCAGCCTGGCCGAGGGGCTCGGCATCGAGGAGTTTCAGCTCGACAGCGAGGGCAGCGGCCTGACCACCAGCGTGGTGGCTAGCGGCAAGCTGTCCGAGCGCCTGAGCCTGCGCTACGGCGTGGGGGTATTCGAGCCGGCCAACACCCTGGCGCTGCGCTACCAGTTGAGCAAGCGCATTTATCTCGAGGCCGCCAGTGGCCTGGCCAGTTCCCTGGACCTGTTCTACCGGCGAGAATTCTAGCCGCGCGCCCGAATGGCTGCGGCGCACGTGCAGGCGTACTCTGCTTAACTGACTAACCGTTACTCCTACTCGATCAAAGGAATCATGCTCATGGCCCACGTCACCCTCAAAGGCAACCCGGTACAAGTGGACGGCCAGCTGCCTCAGGCCGGTCAGCAGGCGCCGGCCTTCACCCTGGTCGGTCACGACCTGGCCGATGTCAGCCTGGCCAGCCTGAATGGCCGGCGCAAGGTGCTGAACATCTTTCCGAGCGTGGACACCCCGACCTGCGCCGCCTCGGTGCGGCGCTTCAACGACGAGGCCAGCAAGCTGCCCAACACCCTGGTGATCTGCGTCTCCGCCGATCTGCCGTTCGCCCAGGCGCGTTTCTGCGGCGCCGAGGGGCTGGACAACGTGATCAGCCTCTCGACCATGCGCGGTCGTGAGTTCCTCAAGGACTATGGCGTGGCCATCGCCAGCGGTCCCCTGGTCGGCGTGGCCGCCCGCGCCGTGGTGGTGCTCGACGAGCACGACAAGGTGCTGCACAGCCAGTTGGTCGGGGAAATCGCCGACGAGCCCGACTACCAGGCGGCCCTGGCGGTGCTCAAGTAAACCCAGCGCCGACCCGCTGACCACGGCCTCCCATGGAGGCCGTTTGTTGTTCCCCAGGCCAATCTTTCGCAGCCCCCCTCGTGACCCGCGCGGCCGGTCGCGCCGCACCTGGCGCGCAACAGCGCTAGACTGAAAAGGACAGCACGCACGAGGTGCGCCATGAACATCTGCGAGGGGTTTGTCGGCGCGATTGGCAACACCCCCCTCATCCGGCTTGCCCGGCTCAGTGCCGAGAGCGGTTGCGAGATTCTCGGCAAGGCCGAATTCCTCAACCCCGGGGGCTCGGTGAAGGATCGTGCGGCCCTGGGCATCATCGATGAAGCCGAACGCAGCGGCCGTCTGCGCCCCGGCGGCACGGTGGTGGAGGGCAGCGCCGGCAACACCGGCATCGGCTTGGCGCATATCTGCGCGGCGCGTGGCTATCGCTGCATCATCGTGATTCCCGACAGCCAGTCCGCGGAGAAATTCGAGCGTCTGCGTCAGTTGGGCGCCGAGGTGCGTGCGGTTCCGCCCAAGCCCTACAGCGACCCGGACAACTACCAGAAGGTCGCCGGGCGCCTGGCGGCCTCGCTGCCTGGGGCGGTCTGGGCCAACCAGTTCGACAACCTGGCCAACCGCGACAGCCACTACCGCACGACAGGGCCGGAGATCTGGCGCGACACCCAGGGCCGGATCGACGCCTTCGTCTGCGCCACCGGCACCGGTGGCACCCTGGCCGGCGTCGGCCGCTACCTCAAGGAGCGCAATCCGGCGGTGCGCATCGTCCTCGCCGACCCCATGGGCAGTGCCCTCTATCACTGGGTGCTGGAGGGCGAACTGGCGGCCGAGGGCCATTCGATCGTCGAGGGCATAGGCACCAGCCGGGTGACCCGCAATCTGGCGGACACCCCGATCGACTCGGCGCTGCGCATCGACGACCAGCACTGCCTGGACATGCTCTATCGGTTGCTGCGCGAGGAGGGTCTGCTGCTCGGCGGCTCCAGCGGCATCAACGTCTGCGCGGCCCTGCAGCTGGCCCGCACCCTGGGCCCCGGGCACACCCTGGTGACCCTCTTGTGCGACCGCGGCGAGCTCTACGCCAGGCGTCTGTTCAATCCCGCCTGGCTGCGCGACAAGGGCCTGAATCCGCCCACCTGAGCGACCGGGCCTGAACCCAGCAGGGGAGGCATCAGCATGAGCGAGACACTGCCCGTTCCCATTCCCGATCGCAGCGTAGCCGGCCAGGCCCTGGCCGCGTTGCTGGAGCCCTACCGCGGGCGCGCCGATGCCCTGGTGCTGGCCTTGCCGCGCGGCGGCGTGCCGGTGGCCTTCGAAGTCGCCGAAGCCTTGAACCTGCCCCTGGATTTGATGCTGGTGCGCAAACTCGGCGTGCCCGGCCACAAGGAGCTGGCCATGGGCGCCATCGCCAGCGGCGGGGTGCGGGTCATGAATTCGGAGCTGCTGCAGCAGCTGAGCATCGATCAGGCTGCCATCGAGCGGGTGGCCGCCGAGGAGACTGAGGAGTTGCAGCGCCGCGACCGCGCCTATCGCGGCGAGCGCCCGACGCCGCGACTCGAGGGCCAGCAGGTGATTCTGGTGGACGACGGTCTGGCCACGGGCGCGACCATGCAGGCGGCGGTGCAGGCGGTGCGCCAGCAGCGGCCGGCGCGCATCATAGTGGCGGTACCGGTGGCGCCGCCGGACACGGTGGCGCGCCTGCGCGAGCAGGTCGATGAGCTGATCTGTCCTTTGATGCCCGATTGGTTCGTGGCCATCGGCAACTGGTACCGGGACTTCTCCCAGACCAGCGATCAGGAGGTTCAGGCCTTGCTGCGACAGGCCTGGGAACGGCCGCTGAAGGCGTCTGACTGAATTGCGCAGCAGGAGGTTTGATGACATCCGATGACCAACCCCTGGTGACCCTGGTCACCAGCGATGCCCAACTTCCCGCCAACCTGCAGGTGCCGCCCGGCGCCCGCGGCCTGGTGGTCTTCGTCCATGGCAGCGGCAGCAGCCGGCTGAGCCCGCGCAACCAGCAGGTGGCCCGCTACTTCAACAGGCGCGGCCTGGGCACCCTGTTGTTCGATCTGCTCACCGAGCAGGAACACAGCGTCGACTGCATCAGCGCCGAGTTTCGCTTCGACATCGGCCGCCTGACCCGGCGGGTCAGCGAGGTGATCGACTGGCTGGGCATCGACGGCGAACTCAGGCGCCTGCACCTGGGCCTGTTCGGCTCCAGCACCGGCGCCGCGGCGGCCCTGCGGGCGGCGGCCGAGCAGCCGCAGGCGGTCGCCGCCGTGGTTTGCCGCGGCGGGCGTAGCGACCTGGCGGCCGAGGCGCTGCCCCGGGTGCGGGCGCCGACGCTGCAGATCGTCGGCGGCGAGGACCCGCAGGTACTGGAGCTCAACCGGCAGAGCAGCCAGCACCTGCACTGCGAGCAGCAATTGGCGGTGATTCCCGGCGCCACTCACCTGTTCGAGGAGCCCGGGGCCTTGGAGGAGGTCGCCCGCCTGGCCGGCGACTGGTTCCAGCGCCACCTCGACAGCCAGGCCTGAACCCGCACGCCTAGGCGTGTTTCAAGCGACAGAGCAGCGCCTCGCTGCGGCTCGCCGGCGGATAGCCGCCCAGGCTGCAGAGCGCCGCCAGCTGCTGGATCCGCAGTTCGCGTCCGCGGCACAGAATCAGCCCTTCGCGGCGCAACTGGGTGAAGACCCGGCTGACGGTTTCGGTGGTCAGCCCCAGGTAGTTGCCGATCTCGGCGCGGCTCATCGGCAGGATGAAGTTGCTCGCCGACAGGCCGCGCCGGCCATGGCGCTCGGACAGGTCCAGCAGGAAGGCGGCCAGGCGCTGCTCGGCGCTTTCGTGACTGTGGGTCAAATGGCGCTGCTCACCGCGCAGTTCGCCGCTGAGAATATTCAGCAGCTGCTTGCGCAGCTTGCCGATGCGCCCGGCCAGCTCCTCCAAATCGGCGATGGGGATGACGCAGGCCAGGGAGGTCTCCAGGGCCAGGGCGAAGCTCGGATAGCGATCCTTGCCGAAGGCGTCGATGCCGACCAACTCGCCGGGCAGGATGAATCCGGTGATCTGCTCGCGTCCGTCGCGATCGAGCAGGTAGGTCTTGATCGCGCCGCTGCGCAGGGCGAACACATGGCGGGCGGGGGCTCCGGCCAGGATCAGGTGCTGGTTCTTCTGCAGCAGCCGGTTGCGACTGATGATCCGCTCCAGATCGGCCACTTCCGCCGGGGCCAGGGTCGCCGGCAGGCAGAAACAACTGAGTGCACAGACCTGGCAATGCATCCGTGCCTGGACCCGCTGATCGCTGGGAACGCTGCCCTCGAACCGGCTCATGCCGCCCACTCCCTTGCCGAAAAGTTCAGATTATTCAAGGAGTGTAGGAGGCTAATCGGCGCAGCCCGGGAAAGCGCCGGATGCTTGACGGCCGTCGGTCGGAAAGATCAGGCCGACGCCATCGGCAATGGTGGCGCAGGGCCTCTGCGGCGGCGCTGCTCAGGCGGCGCGCCAGGTCAGGGCGAAGTTGTTCTCGCTGGTCGAGCGCAGGCTGCAACCGAAGGGCGCCGATTCGCGTTGCAGGGTGTCGTGCAGCCACTGGCGGTCGGCGCCTTCGGCGCGCTGGATGCTCAGCCGGCGCTGGCGCGTGGGGATGAGTTCGACGGCGGCCAGGCGGCCGTCGGCGCTCAGGTCGACGAAGTACAGCAGGCCCAGCTCGCCACGAAAGCCCTCATGGCCGCCGATGCCTTCGTAATCGTCCAGCAGGTCGCCGCAGCCGTAGATGATCAGCCGCTCGTGGTGCACCTCCAGGCCCTTCACATGGTGCGAGGAGTGGCCGTGCACCAGATCCACCCCGGCCTCGTCGATCAGGCCGTGGGCGAAGCTGCGCTGGTGTTCGGAGACGCTGAAATCCCAGTTGCCGCCCCAGTGGATCGATAGCAGCACCAGGTCGCCGCTGCGCTTGTAGCGGCGGATATTGGCCGTCACCCGCGCCAGGCTGGCAGCCGAGAGATCGTCCAGTCGGGCCACGCCCGGCTGCTGCTCGGCCGCGGCCCAGTCGCTCGGCACGCCGCAGTCGCCGGTGGCATAGGCGAATACCAGCAGGCGCTGGCCGCCCGGCAGCTCGAGGATCGCCGGAGACTCGGCGCCCTGGCGGTCGCTGCCGGCCCCGGCATGCTGCAGGCCGCGTTCGTCCAGGCTGGCGAGGGTGTCTTCCAGGCCCGCCTCGCCCCAGTCCAGCACATGGTTGTTGGCCAGCACGCAACAGTCGATGCCGGCCACTTCCAGCACCGGCAGGTTGGCCGGGTTCATCCGGTAGTTGATGCCCTTGGGCCGGGGCCAGCCGCGCTGGGTCACCGCGGTCTCCAGGTTGACCAGGCGCACATCGGGCCGGTGTCGGCGCAGCTGGGCCAGGACCATGCCCCAGACGTAGGCGAATTCGACCGGGCGGGCGATGGCGCCGCTGGTGCGCGCGGCCAGCCGCACATAGTCGCCGGCGTGCTTGACATAGGGCTCGTAGAGCCTGGGGTCGCCGGGGCAGGGCAGGATCTGATCGATGCCGCGCGCGCACATCAGATCGCCAGCCAGAAACAGGCGCACACGGGCGCTTTCGCTATGCATGCGGGATACCTCCTTGTGGAACCAGTGTGGTCGGGCAGGCGCTGAGAAAATTGATGTATATCAGTCGGGGCGCAATCGGCCGGCCACTAGACTCTGGGTATCGATGCCGCATCTGGAGCACAGCCGATGCCATCCGCCGCCCCACGACTGCCCAGCCCAGGCGCGCTGCTCACCGACCTCTACCAGCTGACCATGCTGCAGGGCTATGTCGAACGCGACATGCAGGAGGTCGCGGTGTTCGAGTTTTTCGCCCGCAAGCTGCCCGCTTGTCGCAACTTTTACCTGGCGGCGGGCCTGGAACAGGCGCTCGACTACCTCGAGCAGCTGCACTTCGCGCCCGAGGAACTGGACTGGCTGAGCGGCCAGGGCCTGTTCAAGCCGGCCTTCATCGATTATCTGGCGCAGCTGCGCTTCAGCGGCGATGTGCATGCCCTGGCCGAAGGCACGCCCTTCTTCGCCGACGAGCCTATCCTGCGCGTCACCGCACCCTTGCCGCAGGCGCAACTGGTCGAGTCGCGGCTGATCAACCTGCTGCATTTCCAGACCCTGATCGCCAGCAAGGCCGCGCGCATCGTCTGCGTGGCCGAGGGCAAGCGCCTGGTCGATTTCGGCCTGCGCCGCGCCCACGGCGCCGAGGCGGCGCTGCTGGCCGCCCGGGCCAGCTACCTGGCCGGTTTCGATGCCAGCGCCAATGTCCTGGCGGGCGCCCAGTTCGGCATCCCCCTGGCCGGGACCATGGCCCATTCGTTCGTCCAGGCCCACCCGTGCGAGTTAGAGGCCTTCGAGCATTTCGCCCGCAGCCTGCCGGACAGCGTGATACTGCTGATCGACACCTACGACACCGAGGCGGCGGCGCGCAAGGTCGTGCAACTGGCGCCGCCACTGGCCGCCGCGGGCATTGCGCTGAAGGGGGTGCGCATCGACAGTGGCGATCTGGGCGAACACGCGCGGCGGGTGCGGGCGATTCTCGATGGCGGCGGCCTTGGGGCCCTGAGTATCTTCGCCAGCGGCAACCTCGACGAGTATCTGATCGAGCGCTTGCAGCAGCAGGGCGCGCCGATCGACGGCTATGGGGTGGGGACCCACCTGGACACCTCGGCGGACGCAGCGGCCCTGGACTGCGCCTACAAACTGCAGGAATACGCGGCCGTGCCGCGGCGCAAGCGCTCCGAGGGCAAGGCCACCTGGCCGGGGCGCAAGCAGATCTACCGGCGCTACGATGCCCAGGGCTTTTGCTGCGGCGATACCCTCACCCTGGAGGACGACAAGCTCGCCGGCGAGGCCTTGCTGACGCCGGTGATGCGCCAGGGCCACCGCCTGCAGCCCTCGCCGAGCCTGGAGCAGGTGCGCGCGCAT
>JBFHKK010000105.1:0-7718 GCA_041595475.1 Pseudomonas sp.
GGTGCTGGCATCGCGAATCTTCGACAGTTGCAGCACTTCGCCCTCGGCGATCACCCGGGTCGCCTTGGAGAGGATCTTCATCACCGGCAGGGAGCCGAGCTCGACCATCATCTCGAAGGAGCGTGAATAGAGGAAGTCACCGACCAGCACGCTGGGCGCATTACCCCATTGGGCGTTGGCGGTGCTGCGGCCGCGGCGCATGTCGGACATATCGACCACGTCGTCGTGCAGCAGGGTCGCGGTGTGCAGGAACTCGATGGTGGCCGCCAGCAGGCGCAGGCGCTCATCCTGCAGGCCCAGGACCTTGCCGGCGAGCAGCACCAGCAAGGGGCGCAGGCGTTTGCCGCCCGCGGAGATGATGTAGTCGCCGATCTTTTCCACCAGCGGCACCCGCGAGACGAGTTGCTGCCTAATGATGCCGTCGACGGCGGTAAAATCGTCCGCCACCACGCGGTAGAAAGCCTGGGGTTGCATCGGCGCCAAGTGCTCCTCGAAGGTTGCGCGGCATGCTAGGGGGCAGGGTAGGGGCTGTCAAGGCAAGCGGCCTGGACGCTTGCGCCGGGCTTGCGGCTTGCGTACAATCGCGCACCCTGAACTTCCCCCTGGGCATTTCCCTGCCTTACGCAATTGCACGGGCGTCCTTCCGGCCCCGAGCAGCCATGCCAGCCGATGACCATACCGATAAAGCGCTGGGTGAGCAGGATTAACGGAGATTTACCATGTACGCAGTGATTGTTACTGGTGGCAAGCAATACAAGGTCACCGAAGGCGAATTCCTCAAGATCGAGAAGCTCGAAGTCGCCACTGGCGAAGCCGTGACTTTCGATCGCGTGCTGCTGATCGGCAACGGTGACGACGTCAAGATCGGTGCCCCGGTCGTAGACGGCGCCAAGGTGGTGGCCGAAGTCGTCGCGCAAGGTCGCCACGACAAGGTTCGCATCATCAAGTTCCGTCGTCGCAAGCACCACATGAAGCGTCAGGGCCACCGTCAGTGGTTCACCGAGATCAAAATCACCGGTATCCAGGCCTGAGTCATCTCGGCCTGATCCCTCTATAGGAGTATTGAACTCATGGCACACAAAAAAGCTGGCGGTAGTACCCGCAACGGCCGCGACTCAGAAGCCAAACGACTTGGCGTGAAGATGTACGGCGGCCAGGCCATCAAGGCCGGCAACATCATCGTGCGTCAGCGCGGCACCCAGTTCCACGCCGGTTACGGCGTCGGCATGGGCAAGGACCACACCCTGTTCGCGAAAGTCGAAGGCGTGGTCAAGTTTGAAGTCAAGGGCGCCTTCGGTCGTCGCTACGTGAGCGTCGTCGCGGCTTAAGCGCGAGGCTGCTGAAAAAGCCCTGTCCTGCGACGGGGCTTTTTTGTTTCTGTATCCTAGGGGTTCTTGCCCAATGGCCCGGGCTGCCGCGCTCGACGTGCGGGGCCATTGGGCAAGAGCCTGATAATTCTGATTCGGTTGACCCGCACCGGTTGCGGGAGGCGTACCCATGAAATTCGTCGATGAAGTATCGATTCACGTGAAGGCCGGCGACGGCGGCAACGGCATGATGAGCTTTCGCCGCGAGAAGTTCATCGAGAAAGGCGGGCCCAACGGCGGCGACGGCGGCGACGGCGGCTCGGTGTTTATCGAGGCCGACGAGAACCTCAATACCCTGGTGGACTACCGCTACACCCGGCGCTTCTTCGCGCAGAACGGTGAGAAGGGCGGCAGCACCGACTGCACCGGGCGCAAGGGTGACGATCTGATTCTGCCGGTGCCGGTGGGCACCACGGTAATCGACTCGGCGACCCAGGAGGTGATCGGCGACCTGACTAAGCCGGGTCAGCGCCTGCTGGTGGCCCAGGGCGGCTGGCATGGCTTGGGCAATACCCGCTTCAAGTCCAGCACCAACAGGGCGCCACGGCAGACCACGCCGGGCAAGCCGGGCGACGCCCGCGACCTCAAACTGGAGCTCAAGGTGCTGGCCGATGTCGGCCTGCTGGGCCTGCCGAATGCCGGCAAGAGCACCTTTATCCGCTCGGTGTCGGCGGCCAAGCCCAAGGTGGCCGACTATCCCTTTACCACCCTGGTGCCGAATCTGGGCGTGGTCAGCGTCGACCGTTACAAGAGCTTCGTCATCGCCGACATCCCCGGGCTGATCGCGGGGGCCTCCGAGGGTGCCGGCCTGGGGATTCGCTTCCTCAAGCATCTGGCGCGCACCCGGTTGCTGTTGCACCTGGTGGACATGGCGCCGCTGGATCTGAGCGACCCGGCCGAAGCGGCGGTGACCATAGTCGAGGAGCTGAGCAAGTTCAGCCCGGCGCTGGCCGAGCGCGACCGCTGGCTGGTGCTCAACAAGTGCGACCAGATGCTCGAGGAAGAGCGCGAGGCGCGGCTGGCCGAGGTGGTCGAGCGACTGGACTGGCAGGGCCCGGTCTATGTGATCTCGGCCCTGGCCCATGAGGGCACCGAGCGGCTGTGTCAGGACATCATGGGCTATCTGGAGGCGCGCGCCGAGCGTGCCGCCGAGAATCCGGAGTTCGCCGCCGAACTGGCCGAGTTGGATCAGCGCATCGAGGACGAGGCCCGTGCCCGTCTGCAGGCGCTGGACGATCAGCGTGCGCTGCGCCGGGCGGGGGTCAAGAGCGTCGATGACGTCGACGAGGATGACTTCGACGACGAAGATGACGAGGACGGCCCGGAAATCATCTACGTCCGGGATTAAGCACAGCGACCGCGCCGCCTGACAGCGGCGTTTTTGCGAAGGGTCGGATTGCTCGCCGCCGCTGGCGGCGAGGGATCGGGATGTTTTCTGGCTAGGGTTGCACGAGCATGCGTAATAAGGTGACAGGCGCGCGGCGCTGGGTGGTGAAGATCGGCAGCGCGCTGCTGACCGCCGATGGGCGTGGCCTGGATCGCGCCGCCATGGCGGTGTGGGTCAGGCAGATGGTCGCGCTGCGCGAGCAGGGCGTCGAGCTGGTGCTGGTGTCATCCGGCGCGGTGGCGGCCGGCATGAGCCGCCTCGGCTGGGCGGCGCGGCCGAGCGCCATGCATGAGTTGCAGGCGGCCGCAGCCATCGGCCAGATGGTGCTGATCCAGGCCTGGGAGTCGAGCTTCGCCGAGCATGGCCGGCATACCGCCCAGGTGCTGCTGACCCATGACGACCTGTCGGACCGCAAGCGCTATCTGAACGCGCGCAGCACCCTGCGCACCTTGGTGCAGCTGGATGTGGTGCCGGTGATCAACGAGAACGACACCGTGGTCACCGACGAGATTCGTTTCGGCGACAACGACACCCTGGCGGCCTTGGTGGCCAATCTGGTCGAGGCCGATCTGCTGGTGATCCTCACCGATCGCGACGGCATGTACAACGCCGATCCGCGGCACAATCCGGCCGCCGAACTGATCAGCGAGGCGCGTGCCGATGACCCGGCGCTGGATGCGGTGGCCGGCGGCGTCGGTGGCGCCCTGGGTCGCGGCGGCATGCAGACCAAGCTGCGCGCGACTCGCCTGGCGGCGCGTTCGGGCGCCCATACGGTGATCGTCGGCGGAGCGATCGAGCAGGTGCTGGCACGGCTCAAGGCCGGCGAGCCGCTCGGCACCCTGCTGGCGCCCGAACGCGGTTTGCTGGCGGCGCGCAAGCAGTGGCTGGCCGGGCACCTGCAGACCCGTGGCACCCTGGAGCTGGATGCCGGTGCAGTCAAGGCGCTGGTCGCCGATCGCAAGAGCCTGCTGCCGGTCGGGGTGAAGGCCGTGCAGGGCAACTTCCGCCGCGGCGAGATGGTGGTCTGCGTCGGCCCGGACAGGCGCGAGGTCGCCCGCGGGTTGGTCAACTACAGCGCGACCGAGGCGCAGAAGATCATCGGCCAGCCGTCCGACGCCATCCAGGCCTTGCTCGGCTACGTGGATGAACCGGAGCTGGTGCACCGCGACAATCTGATTCTGGTGTGAGGGAGGCGAGCATGAGGCGAGTGTGGAGCGGCTTGGCCGGTGTGCTGACGATGCTGCCGCTGTCGCTGTTGGCCGAGCCCATCGGTGAGGTCTCGACGGTATTCAAGTGGCTGGGGCCGAACGACAAGATAGTCGTCGAGGCCTTCGACGATCCCAAGGTGGATGGGGTGACCTGCTATCTGTCGCGGGCCAAGACCGGCGGGGTCAAGGGTGGCCTGGGCCTGGCCGAGGATCGCGCCGAGGCCTCCATCGCCTGTCGCCAGGTCGGGCCCATCTCATTCAAGGGCGAGCTCAAGGCCGGCGAGGAGGTCTTCCGCGAGCGGACCTCGCTGGTGTTCAAGACCATGCAGGTGGTGCGCTTCTTCGACGAGAAGCGCAACACCCTGGTCTATCTGGTCTATAGCGATCGGGTGATCGAGGGCAGTCCGCAGAACGCGGTCACGGCCATTCCAATCCTGCCCTGGCCGCAGTCGCGTTGAGCGGCTCGCCGCTGTTCGGGATTTACTGCAGGCAATAAAAAACCGGCCATCAGGCCGGTTTTTCAAGTGCATCCCACTCAGGCAGCGGCGGCTTCGCCGAGCGCCTTGATGTGGCCATTCAGGCGGCTCTTGTGACGAGCGGCCTTGTTCTTGTGGATGATGCCCTTGTCGGCCATGCGGTCGATGACCGGAACGGCCAGGGTGTAGGCATTCTTGGCAAGTTCGAGGTCTTTGGCGTCGATCGCCTTGACCACGTTCTTGATGTAGGTACGGACCATGGAGCGCAGGCTGGCGTTATGGCTACGACGCTTCTCAGCCTGTTTGGCGCGTTTTTTGGCAGAAGGTGTATTGGCCACCGTCAAGCTCCTCGAAAACTGGGGGGTTACAGACAAATAAGGCCGCGAATCATGCCGAGCGCGGGCGCGCCTGTCAAGCCCGTCGGCATATGTGTGCACTGGCCTGACCAGTGGCGTGTCGCTACACTCCTCGCCTTTGCGCGCCGGCGGGTTGTTGGTTGGCGTATTCGTATCTGAATGTTCGAGTAACCCATGAATTTGCTCAAGTCGCTGGCCGCGGTTAGCTCGCTGACCATGCTCTCGCGGGTGCTGGGGTTTGCCCGGGATACCATCATTGCGCGCATCTTCGGCGCCAGCGTCGCCTCCGATGCCTTCGTGGTGGCGTTCAAGCTGCCCAACCTGCTGCGGCGGATTTTCGCCGAGGGGGCGTTTTCCCAGGCCTTCGTGCCGATTCTGGCCGAGTACAAGACCCAGCAGGGCGAAGAGGCTGCGCGCACCTTCGTCGCCTATGTGTCGGGCCTGCTGACCCTGGTGCTGGCGCTGGTCACCCTGCTCGGCATTCTGGCCGCGCCCTGGATCGTCTGGGTCTCGGCGCCGGGCTTTGCCGACGAGCCCGATCGCTTTGCCCTGACCACCGAGCTGCTGCGGCTGACCTTTCCCTACATCCTGCTGATCTCGCTGTCGTCGCTGGCCGGCGCGGTGCTCAACACCTGGAATCGCTTCACGGTGCCGGCCTTCGTGCCGACGCTGCTGAATGTCTGCATGATCGTCTTCGCTCTGTTCCTTACCCCTTACTTCGATCCGCCGATCATGGCCCTGGGTTGGGCCGTGCTGGCCGGCGGCCTGCTGCAGTTGCTCTATCAGCTGCCGCACCTCAAGCGCATCGGCATGCTGGTGTTGCCTCGCCTGAATCTCAAGGATACGGGTGTGTGGCGGGTACTCAAGCAGATGGGGCCGGCCATCTTCGGCGTGTCGGTGAGCCAGATTTCGCTGATCATCAACACCGTCTTCGCCTCCTTCCTGGTCGCCGGCTCGGTGTCCTGGATGTACTACGCCGATCGTCTGATGGAGCTGCCGGCCGGGGTGCTCGGCGTGGCTCTGGGCACCATCCTGCTGCCGGCGCTGTCGAAGACCTACTCCGGCGCCGATCGCGATGAGTATTCGCGCCTGCTCGACTGGGGCCTGCGGCTCTGTTGTCTGCTGGCGCTGCCCAGTGCGGTGGGGTTGGCGCTGCTGGCCGAGCCGCTGACGGTGTCGCTGTTCCAGTACGGCAAGTTCACCGCCCATGATGCGGCCATGACCCAGCAGGCCCTGATCGCCTACTCGGTCGGCCTGCTGGGCATCATTCTGGTGAAGATCCTGGCCCCGGGCTTCTATGCCCAGCAGAACATCAAGACCCCGGTGCGCATCGCGATCATCACCCTGGTCGCCACCCAGCTGATGAACCTGGCCCTGATCGGGCCCCTGGCTCACGCCGGCCTGGCCCTGGCCATCGGTCTCGGTGCCTGCCTGAATGCCGGGCTGCTCTACTGGCGTCTGCGTCAGGATGACCTGTTCCGGCCGCAACCGGGCTGGCGCCTGTTCTTCGCCAAGCTGATCCTGGCGGTGCTGGCGATGGGCGCGGCGCTGCTGCTCGCCATGCAGGCCATGCCGGCCTGGGAGGTGGGCAATATGCTGGTGCGCCTGCTGCGCCTGGGCGGATTGGTTGCCCTTGGCGTGCTGGTCTATTTCGGTGTGTTGCTGCTGCTCGGCTTTCGCCTGCGCGACTTTTCCCGCCGGACCCTGTCATAAGGGGCGGCGGCCGCTTCGCTGCCTGTTGTCTGCCGGCGGGTGTGCGTATAATCGGCCACTTTCTGAGCAAGAAGCGTGCTATGCAGCTGGTTCGAGGCCTACATAACCTGCGGCCCCAACATCGGGGCTGCGTCGCCACCATCGGCAACTTCGACGGCGTCCATATCGGCCATAGGGCCATTCTGGCGCGCCTGCGCGAGCGTGCGGACGAGTTGGCGCTGCCCAGTTGCGTGGTGATCTTCGAGCCCCAGCCCCGTGAATTCTTCGCCCCGCAGACGGCACCGGCGCGTCTGACCCGGCTGCGCGACAAGCTCGCGCTCCTGGCCGAGGCGGGCGTCGATCGGGTCCTGTGCCTGGCGTTCAATCGGCGGCTGCGCGAGCTCAGCGCCGCCGAGTTCGTTCACGAGGTGATGGTCGAGGGGCTGGGTGTACGCCATCTCGAGGTGGGCGACGATTTTCGCTTCGGCTGCGACCGCGCCGGCGACTTCGCCTTCCTGGCCGAGGCCGGCGTGCGCGAGGGTTTCAGCGTCGAGGCCGCGGCGACGGTCGAGCTCAACGGCCAGCGCGTCAGCAGCACGCGGGTGCGCGAAGCCCTGGCCGCCGGTGATTTCGTGCTCGCCGAACAGTTGCTCGGACGGCCCTTCCAGATCGCCGGGCGGGTGCTGCATGGGCAGAAGCTCGGTCGCCAACTGGCCGCGCCGACGGCCAACATCCAGCTCAAGCGCCGCCGGGTGCCCCTGAGCGGGGTCTACCTGGTCAGCACCGAGGTCGACGGCCAGCCCTGGCCCGGGGTCGCCAATATCGGTGTGCGGCCGACCGTGGCCGGCGATGGCCGCGCCCATCTGGAAGTGCACCTGCTGGACTTTGCCGGCGACCTCTATGGCCGCCGTTTGACGGTGGCCTTCCACCACAAGCTGCGCGACGAGCAGCGTTTCGCCTCGCTCGAGGCCCTGAAGACGGCAATTGCTGCCGATATTGCCGCCGCCCGCGCCCATTGGCAGGGCCAACCGCTTAAGTGAAGAGCCTGAGATGACCGACTACAAAGCCACGCTAAACCTGCCCGATACCGAGTTTCCGATGAAGGCCGGCCTCCCGCAGCGCGAGCCGCAGACCCTGCAGCGCTGGAACGACATCGGCCTGTATCAGAAGCTGCGGCAGCTCGGCGAGGGGCGGCCGAAGTTCGTCCTGCACGACGGCCCGCCCTATGCCAA
>JBFHKK010000106.1:0-7690 GCA_041595475.1 Pseudomonas sp.
CCGCTCCATGGTCGGCAGCAGCCGTTCCTCGGCTTCGCTCACCCGGTCGAGGTACGCCTCATCGGGGCACACCAAAATGGCTCGCGCGTCCTCGTCGTGCTCGGCCTGGGAAAACAGATCCATGGCGATCCAGTCCGGATCGGTCTGGCCATCGCAGACCACCAGGATCTCCGAGGGGCCGGCGATCATGTCGATGCCGACCTTGCCGAACACGTGGCGCTTGGCGGTGGCGACATAGATGTTGCCCGGGCCGACGATCTTGTCCACCGGCGGCACGCTCTCGGTGCCATAGGCCAGGGCCGCCACGGCCTGGGCCCCGCCGATGGTGAAGACCCGATCGACCCCGGCGATGGCCGCGGCGGCCAGGACCAGCTCGTTGAGCTCGCCGCGCGGGGTCGGCACCACCATCACCACCTCCGGCACCCCGGCGACCTTGGCCGGAATGGCGTTCATCAGCACCGAGGAGGGATAGGAGGCCTTGCCACCCGGCACATAGAGGCCGGCGCGATCCAGCGGGGTGACCTGCTGGCCGAGCACGGTGCCGTCGGCCTCGGTGTAGCGCCAGGAGTCCTGCTTCTGCCGCTCGTGATAGCTGCGCACCCGTTCGGCGGCGGTCTCCAGGGCCTGACGCTGGGCCGCGCTGATGCGGGTCAGGGCCAGCTCCAGGCGCTCGCGCGGCAGGATCAGCTCGGCCATGCCGGCGACCTCCAGGCCATCGAAACGCCGGGTGTATTCGACCAGGGCGGCATCGCCACGCGAACGCACCGCGTCGATGATCTCCAGCACGCGCTGATTGACGCTATCGTCCGACACGCTTTCCCAGCTCAGCAGATGATCCAGATGACGGGCGAAGTCCTGGTCAGCGGCGTTGAGTCGGCGGATGGCGATGGGACGGGTCATAGCGGGCCTCTTGATTGGCTTGTGCTCGGGCGTCGCTAGGCTACCAAGCCCTCCGCATGGACGCCCGAGAAAATTGGCTATGACACGGATAGGCAGGTGCGGCCGTAAGCCGCACAGTGGTATCAGCTGGGGTGTCGCGACTCGACCGCTTCGCGCAGGCTGTCGATCAGCGCCTGGATGCGCCCATGCTGCATCTTCATCGAGGCCTTGTTGACGATCAGCCGCGAGCTGATGGTGGCGATCAGCTCCTGGGCCTCCAGGCCATTGGCGCGCAAGGTATTGCCGGTATCGACCACGTCGATGATCTTGTCGGCCAGGCCGACCAGCGGCGCCAGTTCCATCGAGCCGTAGAGCTTGATCACCTCGACCTGGCGGCCCTGCTCGGCGTAGTAGCGCTTGGCGATATTGACGAACTTGGTGGCCACCCGCAGGCGACCCTTGGGCTCAGGGGCGCCGACCGCGCCGGCGGTCATCAGCTTGCAGCGGGCGATGCGCAGGTCAAGCGGTTCGTAGAGGCCCTGACCGCCATACTCCATCAGCACGTCCTTGCCGGCCACGCCGATATCGGCGGCGCCATGCTCGACGTAGGTCGGCACGTCGGTGGCGCGGACGATCAACAGGCGCACGTCATCCTGGCTGGTGGGGATGATCAGCTTGCGGCTCTTGTCCGGACTCTCGCTCGGCACTATGCCGGCTTCGGCAAGCAACGGCAGGGTGTCGTCGAGAATCCGACCCTTGGACAACGCGATGGTGAGCATGAAACGAAATTCCTCTGGACCTGAGCCCCGGCCGCGCGCAGCGGCCATGGGGCATGGCGGGGCGAACTGCCGACTCAGCCCGGTACGCGGCGGATCTTGGCACCCAGCAGCTGCAGTTTCTCCTCGATGCACTCGTAGCCACGATCGATATGGTAGATGCGATCGATCAGGGTATCGCCCTCGGCGACCAAGGCGGCCAATACCAGGCTGGCCGAGGCACGCAGGTCGGTGGCCATGACCGGCGCGCCCTTGAGCTTGTCGACGCCCTTGACGATGGCCGTGTTGCCCTCGACCAGGATCTGCGCGCCCATGCGCAACATCTCGTGCACGTGCATGAAGCGGTTCTCGAACACCGTCTCGATCACGGTACCGGTGCCCTCGGCGATCGCGTTGAGGGCGATGAACTGGGCCTGCATGTCGGTGGGGAACGCCGGGTAGGGTGCGGTGCGCAGATTGACCGCCTTGGGCCGCTTGCCCTGCATGTCCAGCTCGATCCAGTCGTCACCGCTGGTGATGTGCGCGCCGGCCTCCTGCAGCTTCGACAGCACCGCTTCCAGGGTGGTCGGATCGGTGTCCTTGACCTTGACCCGGCCGCCGGTGGCGGCAGCGGCCACCAGGTAGGTGCCGGTTTCGATGCGATCGGGCATGACGCTGAAGCGCGCGCCATGCAGGCGCTCGACGCCATCGATGGTGATGGTGTCGGTGCCGGCGCCCTGAATCTTCGCGCCCATGGCGATCAGGCAGTTGGCCAGGTCGACCACCTCCGGCTCGCGCGCGGCGTTTTCCAGCACACTGCGGCCCTTGGCCAGGGTGGCGGCCATCATGATGTTCTCGGTGCCGGTCACGCTGACCGTATCGAAGAAGAAGTGCGCGCCGCGCAATCCGCCCTCGGGCGCCCTGGCCTTGATGTAGCCATTCTCCACATCGATGTGCGCGCCCATGGCCTCGAGGCCGCGAATGTGCAGATCGACCGGCCGCGAGCCGATGGCGCAGCCGCCCGGCAGGGCCACCTCGGCCTCGCCGAAGCGGGCGACCATGGGGCCCAGCACCAAAATCGAGGCACGCATCGTCTTGACCAGTTCATAGGGCGCCACCAGGGTCTTGATCGCCCGCGCATCGACTTCCACGCTGAGCTTCTCATCGACGATCGGCTCGATGCCCATGCGCCCGAACAGCTCGATCATGGTGGTGATGTCATGCAGGTGCGGCAGGTTGCAGATGGTCACCGGCGCATCGCCGAGCAGGGTCGCGGCCAGGATCGGCAGGGCAGAGTTTTTTGCACCGGAGATGCGGATTTCGCCGTCGAGGCGCACCCCGCCGGTAATGATCAGTTTGTCCATGACTCTCTCGATTTAGGAGCGCGCGGCCCAAGCGGCACGGCTGAAGAATTTCATGCTCACGGCATGGATGCTGCCATCGGCGATCCAGGGATTGAGGTGAGCGTAGACCTGCTGCTGACGCTTGAC
Organism: Pseudomonas sp.; assembly: GCA_041595475.1. Lineage (GTDB taxonomy): Bacteria > Pseudomonadota > Gammaproteobacteria > Pseudomonadales > Pseudomonadaceae > Aquipseudomonas. The sequence continues at coordinate 3,125 of JBFHKK010000106.1, forward strand.
CGGGCTCAGGCCGGCCAACTCGTCGCTGATCAGATTCAGCTGGAAGTTGCAGCCTTCGCCTTCCACTTCCACCTGGGTATTGGGCAGTTTAGCCTCCAGGAGGCTCTTCACTTCTAAGGCCTGCATGCTCAACCTCGATCGGCGTGATGATAAACGACAGCAGGGCCTGAGCCTGCGGGCCGAGCATCATACAAAAAAGCCCCGCCCCTGCGAACCCTGCCTCGGGGCACGCCGCACGGAAATCGCCGCTGGCGTCGCGCTCAGTCTTCCAGCGGCAGTATCTCGAGCAGACCGCAGACCTTGGCGATTTCCTGCATATCCGCCGGCAGACCGCGCACACTCAGCCGCTTCCCGGCCGCTTCGGCATCGCGCAGCAGGGCCAGGAGCAAGGCCAGGCCGACGCTGCTGGACTTCTCTACCGCCGAGCAGTCAATCACGCAACTGTCCGCCTCGGTCGCACCGAGCAGCCGTCCGCCGCGCTCGCGCAGGGCCGGCCCGGACCGGTAATCGAGCACGCCTTCGAGATGGAATTGACCGCTCGAGGGTTCCGAAATGCTCGCCCGACTCACGACGCTTCCTTGGCCTGGCGGGCCTTGGCCACGGTATCGGCCCAGGTGTCGATTACCTTGTTCAGATCGTTGCCGTGATTCTGCATGGACTGGGCGAACTGATCGCGAAACAGCTTGCCGACGTTGATGCCATTGATGATCACATTGCGCATCTTCCAGGTGTCGCCCTCGCTGACCATGGTGTAGGACAGCGGATAGATAGCGCCCTTGCCGTCCTCGATCTCCATGTTGACCGCGGTGCGCTGCGGATCCTGGCGACCGCTGGCCGGCAGCACGCGGATATGCTGATTGTTGTACTCGAGCAAGGCGTTGCCGTAGAACTGCATCAGGCTGCGCTTGAAGTTCTCCTGGAAGCGAGCCATCTGCTCGGGCGTGGCCTGGCGCGAGTAGCGCACCGTCATCACCCCACGGGAAATGCCATCGACATCGACCACCGGGCCGAGAATGCTGTCCAGCGCCTGGTAGAAGGCATCCGGATTCTCGCGGTATTGAGCCTTGTTGGCCTTGAGGTCGGCGAGCAGGGTAGTGGTGGTTTGCTGCACCACCTCATGGGCCGAGGGCTGGGCCAGGGCCAGCAGCGGCAGGGCCGCCAGCAGGACGAACAGACTGTTGCGCAGGGTCTTGATCATCTTCAACGCTCTCGTCAGTTGGACTGGTCTTTGTTGACCGAATTGAGCAGAAACTTGCCGATCAGTTCCTCGAGCACCAGGGAGGACTGGGTGTCGTAGATGGTACTGCCATCGACCAGCAGATCCTCCTCGCCACCAACGCTGATGCCGATGTATTTCTCGCCGAGCAAGCCCGCGGTCAGGATCGAGGCGGTGGAGTCGATCGGTAGATTGTCGACATCACCATCCAGCTCCATGGTAACGCGCCCAGTGTAGCTGTCGCGATCCAGATCGATGGCGGTGACCTTGCCGATGGTGACCCCGGCCATGGTGACCTTGGCCCGCACCGTCAGACCGGCAATGTTATTGAAATGTGCGTAGACCTTGTAGCTGTTGTCGCTACTGCTCAGGGTCAGACCGCTGACCCGAAGGGCCAGCAGCAACAGGGCCAGCAATCCAGCCAGCAGGAACAGCCCGACACCAATTTCCAGCGTGCGGTTTTGCATCAGAAGTCTCCAAACATCAAAGCGGTCAAAATGAAGTCCAGCCCCAGCACCGCCAGCGAGGCGTACACCACTGTGCGGGTGGTGGCACGACTGATGCCTTCGGAAGTCGGCTCGCAGTCATAGCCTTGAAACACGGCGATCCAGGTCACCACGAAGGCGAACACGATGCTCTTGATCACCCCGTTGAGGACGTCCTCGCGAAAGGCCACGCTGCTTTGCATGTTCGACCAGAACGAGCCTTCGTAGACTCCCAGCCAGTCGACCGCCACCATGGCCCCGCCCCAGATCCCGACCACGCTGAAGATCATCGCCAGCAGCGGCATGGAAATGAAACCGGCCCACAGACGCGGGGCGATGATGTACTTGAGCGGATCCACACCGATCATCGACAGGCTCGACAGCTGCTCGGTGGCCTTCATATTGCCGATCTCCGCCGTCAACGCCGAGCCGGCGCGACCGGCGAACAACAAAGCCGTGACCACAGGCCCGAGTTCGCGCAGCAGGGTCAGGGCGACCATCTGCCCGACCGCCTGTTCCGAGCCGTAGCGCGACAGGATATTGAAGCCCTGCAGCGACAGCACCATGCCGATGAAGACGCCCGAGACCACGATAATCGCCAGGGACATGACCCCGACGGCGTACAACTGCTTGATCAGCAATTGCAGCTGGTTGCCGGCGGCGCTCCGACCGAACAGACCGTGCAGCAGAAACAAGGTCGAGCGTCCGAGCGTCGCCAGCACATCGAGGCCCGCGCGCCCGAACAGGCCGATGCGCTCGAGCGCAGATTTCTTGCGCATCAGCGCTCCCCCAACAAGTCGTCGCGGTAATCCACCGCCTGATAATGAAAGGGCACCGGACCGTCCGGCGTGCCCTGCATAAACTGACGCACCCGCGGGTTGTCCGAGTCCATCAACTCAGCCGGCTTGCCATGGCCGAGCACCTGGGAGTCACCGACCACATAGAGGTAATCGGCGATGCTGGCCGTCTCCGCCAAGTCATGGGACACCACTATGCTGGTGATGCCCAAGGCATCGTTGAGCAGCCGGATCAGCCGCACCAGGACGCCCATGGCAATCGGATCCTGACCGACGAAGGGCTCGTCGTACATCAGAATCTGCGGGTCCAGGGCGATCGCCCGGGCCAGGGCGACGCGCCGCTTCATGCCGCCGGACAGTTCATCCGGCATCAGCTCCCGCGCCCCGCGCAGCCCGACGGCCTGCAGTTTCATCAACACGATGTCGCGAATCATCTCTTCGGGCAGCTGGGTGTGCACCCGTAGCGGAAAGGCGACGTTCTCGAACACGTCCAGATCGGTGAACAGGGCGCCGCTCTGGAACAGCACCCCCATCTGCTTGCGCACGTCGAACAAGTCGCTGCGCGAAAGCTTGGGCAGATTCTGGCCGTTGACCCAGACCTCGCCGCGGCTTGGCCGCAGCTGCGCACCTATCAGGCGCAACAAGGTGGTCTTGCCGCAGCCGGACGGCCCCATGATCGCGGTGACCTTGCCGCGCGGTATGCGGATATCGATGTTGTTGAAAATATCGCGGTTGCCGCGCTTGAAGCTCAAGCCCTTCAGCTCGACCGCGTACTCATTATCGGCACTCAATTCGGACTCCTTGCCAACAGCCTCCCTGGTTGACGCCTGCCCCCACCTCGAGGACACCGCGCCGCCGGACGGGCCGAAACAGCCGCGCACTATAGCACCGGCGCCGGCCAGCGCCCAAGCGTCAACTGCCCGCCGGCGCCGAGGCAACCCGCGCAGATGGCAAGCCGGCGATTGGAGGGTGAGCGGCCCGGGCTTTGCCGCTATAATCGCGGCCTTTTCACTCGGTTGACGCCTCGACGCCATGACCTCATCCAGCGACCTGATCCAGTCGGCAAAACGGACCATCCGCCTCGAACTCGAGGCGATCGAAGCGCTCCTGCAGCGGATTGACGGTGACTTCATTCGCGCCTGCGAACTGATACTCGCCAGCAAGGGCCGGGTCGTCGTGGTCGGCATGGGCAAGTCCGGCCATATCGGCAACAAGCTCGCCGCCACCCTGGCCAGCACCGGCACCACGGCGTTCTTCGTGCATCCGGCCGAGGCCAGCCACGGGGACATGGGCATGATCACTCGCGACGACGTGGTCCTGGCCCTCTCCAACTCCGGCTCCACGGCGGAGATCGTCACCCTGCTGCCACTGATCAAGCGCCTGGGCATCACCCTGATCAGCATCACCGGCAATCCCGACTCGGCCCTGGCCAAGGCCGCCGATGTCAATCTCGACGCACGCGTACCCAAGGAAGCCTGCCCGCTGAATCTGGCACCGACCTCCTCGACCACCGTCTCCCTGGTGCTCGGCGATGCCCTGGCCATCGCCCTGCTGGAAGCCCGGGGCTTCACCGCCGAGGACTTCGCCTTCTCCCACCCGGGCGGCGCACTGGGTCGACGCCTGCTGCTCAAGGTCGAGAACGTGATGCACGCCGGCGCCAGCCTGCCCCGGGTGCAACGCGGCACCTCGCTGCGCGAGGCGCTGCTGGAGATGACCCAGAAGGGCCTGGGCATGACGGTGGTCGAAGAAGCCGATGGCCGACTCGCCGGCATCTTCACCGACGGCGACCTGCGCCGCGCCCTGGATCGCGGCATCGACGTGCGCCACGCCTCGATCGACGAACTGATGACCGCCGGCGGCAAGACCGTGCGCCCCGACATGCTCGCCGCCGAGGCGCTGAAGATCATGGAAGACCACAAGATCAGTGCGCTGGTGGCGATCGACCCGGACAACCGTGCGGTCGGCGCCCTGAACATGCACGATCTGCTGCGCGCGGGAGTGATGTAAATGAACTGCGACCTGCAGCAACGCGCCACGGCCATCCGCCTGGCAATCTTCGATGTCGACG
>JBFHKK010000107.1:0-7634 GCA_041595475.1 Pseudomonas sp.
CAGCGCATCGAGGCCATGCTGGCGCAGAGCCAGGCCCTGAAGGTGATCTACGAGAAGCGCCTGGCCCTGCAGCAGATCTGGGTCCGCACCAGCTCCAACGGCCACGAGATGCTCGAAGCCATCAAGCAGTGGGTGCAGGACGCCGAAGCCAGCGGCATCCAGTCGCTGCGCGACTTCGCCGAGCAGCTCAAGACCTACTCGCTGCGTCCGGCCGCCGCGCTCTGACGCCCGGCTCAAGCCAACTCGAAAGCCCGCCACCCGGCGGGCTTTTTATTGCGCTGACCAGACGCCTTGCCGGACCGATAAACCGCGGCGCTTGGCCGCTCCGCTCGGACAAGCAGGCCTTGACGCGCGCACCGGGCTGATGGCTTGCCATTCGATATATATATTTATATATTGTTTTTGTGTTAATTGATTGGAGCCATGGCCATGAGTGAACCGACCTTGGATATCCCGCAATTGCGCGCCAATGCCGACGCGGCTGGCCAGTTGCTCAAGGCCCTGGCCAATCCCGATCGCCTGCTGCTGCTCTGCCAGCTGTCCCAGGGCGAACGCAACGTCAGCGAGCTGGAAGAGCTGCTCGGCATTCAGCAGCCGACCCTGTCGCAGCAACTGGCGGTGCTGCGCCGCGAGGGGCTGGTGGCGACCCGCCGCGAGGGCAAGCAGATCTTCTACCGAATCAGCAGCCCGGCCGCCCTGGCGGTGATCGACACCCTCTACCGACTGTTCTGTGCCGGAGAAAATCCATGAGCATCGACTGGCTGCATTTCAGCCCCTGGCCCTCCCTGGCCGGCGGCGCCCTGATCGGCCTGGCCGCAGCGATTTTCCTCCTCTGTAACGGGCGCATCGCCGGCATCAGCGGCTTGCTCGGCGGCGCGCTGGAAGGAGGCGAGGGGCGAGGGGAAAAGAGCCTGTTTCTGCTCGGCCTGCTGCTCGCGCCGCTGCTCTGGGGCCTGTTCGCGCCGCTGCCGTACATCGAATTCCAAAGCAGCGCCTCGGGCCTGCTGCTGGCCGGCCTGCTGGTCGGACTGGGCACCCGCTATGGCGCCGGCTGCACCAGCGGTCATGGCGTCTGCGGGGTCGCGCGCCTGTCGCCGCGCTCGCTGGTGGCGACCCTGGCCTTCATGGCCAGCGGCTTTGCCAGCGTCTTCATCCTGCGCCATCTGCTCGGAGGCTGAACATGCGCAAACTCACCGCCTTGCTGGCCGGGCTGATCTTCGGCGTCGGCCTGCTGCTGTCGGGCATGGCCAACCCAAGCAAGGTGCTGGCCTTTCTCGATCTCGCCGGCGCCTGGGATCCCTCCCTGCTGCTGGTGATGGCCGGCGCCATCGGCGTCGCCGCCGCTCCGCTGGCCTGGGCCAGGACGCGCTCGCGCTCGCTGCTGGGTGCGCCCATGCAACTGCCGAGCAAGCGCGAACTGGACCGACGCCTGATCGGCGGCAGCCTGCTGTTCGGCATCGGCTGGGGCATCGCCGGCATCTGCCCCGGCCCGGCCCTGACCCTGGTGTTCAGCGGCCACGGGCAAATCCTGTTGTTCGTAATGGCCATGCTGGCGGGCATGCAGCTCTATGCGCTGCTGCAGCGCCGCCAGACACCCTGAGGAGCCTGTGATGCCTGCCGAAATCGTCGCCTTCTTCGATGCTGCCACCTCCACCTACAGCTATGTGGTCAGCGATCCGGCCAGCCGGCGCTGCGCCATCATCGATGCGGTGCTGGACTACGATGCGGCCGCCGGGCGCACCTCCCACGCCGGCGCCGACCGCCTGATCGCCCATGTGCGCGACACAGGCCTGACGCTGGAGTGGCTGCTGGAAACCCATGTGCATGCCGACCACCTCTCCGCCGCCGCCTACCTCAAACGGCAGCTGGGCGGGCGCCTGGCCATCGGCCAGCGGGTCACCGAGGTTCAGCAGACCTTCGCCGAGCTGTTCAATGCCGGCGGCGAGTTCGCCACCGACGGCCGTCAGTTCGACCGACTGCTCGGCGATGGCGAACGCTTCAGTATCGGCAGCCTCAGCGCCCAGGCGATCCATACCCCCGGTCACACCTCGGCCTGCATGACCTATCTGATCGGCGATGCCGCCTTTATCGGCGACACCCTGTTTATGCCCGACTACGGCACCGCCCGCTGCGACTTTCCCGGCGGCGATGCACGCACCCTGTATCGCTCGATCCAGCGGCTGTTCGCCCTGCCGGACGCCACCCGTCTGTACCTGTGCCACGACTACAAGGGCCCGGGCCGCGAGCAGCAGCAGTACCTGACCAGCGTCGCCGAACAGCGGGCGCACAACGTCCATGTGCATGACGGCATCGATGAAGACAGCTTCGTCGCCATGCGCCAGGCGCGCGACGCCGAGCTTGCGATGCCGGCGCTGATCCTGCCGGCGGTGCAGGTGAACATGCGCGGCGGCGAACTGCCGCCGGCCGAGAGCAACGGCACGCGCTACCTGAAGATTCCGCTGAACGTGCTCGGATGAACCTGCGACCCGGCTGGTGGCGCGGCTACAACCGCTGGCAGGCCGGGCAGGATGGCCTGGCCGCGCTGATCGTCTGCCTGATGCTGATTCCACAAGGGCTGGCCTACGCCATGCTCGCCGGTTTGCCGCCGGTGACCGGCCTCTACGCCAGCCTGCTGCCCTTGCTTGGCTATGCGCTGTTCGGCTCCAGCCGCACCCTGGCGGTCGGGCCGGTGGCGGTGGTCTCGCTGATGACCGCCGCCGCACTGGGCCCGCTGTTTCCCGCCGGCAGCGGGCAGTACCTCGGCGCCGCCATGCTCCTGGCGCTACTGTCGGGGTTGTTGCTGATGGCCATGGCCGTGCTGCGCCTGGGCTTTATCGCCAACTTCCTCAGTCACCCGGTGATCTCCGGCTTCATCAGCGCCAGCGCCATCCTCATCGCCGTCGGTCAGCTCAAGCACATCCTCGGCGTTTCGGCAGCCGGAGAGACACTCTGGCAGCTGCTGCCGGCGCTGCTCGCCCAGCTCCCGGCCAGCCACGCCCCGACCCTGGCCATAGGCGCGGCCAGCCTGCTCTGGCTGTGGTGGTCGCGCCGCTACCTGCAGGCCTTTCTGCTGCGCGGCGGGGTGGCCGCGGCACTGGCCGGCCACCTGGCCAAGAGCGGCCCGGTGCTGGCCATCATCGTCGCCATCGGCCTGGTCAGCGTCCTGCAACTGGAGCAGGCCGGGGTCAAGGTGGTCGGCACTGTGCCCCAGGGCCTGCCGAGCCTGCAGCTGCCGCCCCTGGACCTGGAGCTCGCCCTGCAATTGCTGCCGGCCGCCCTGCTGATCAGCCTGGTCGGCTTCGTCGAGTCGATCTCGGTGGCCCAGACCCTGGCCGCCAAGCGCCGCGAGCGCATCGAACCGAACCGCGAACTGCTCGGCCTCGGCGCCGCCAACCTGCTGGCGGGCGTCAGCGGCGCCTTTCCGGTGACCGGCGGCTTCGCCCGCTCGGTGGTCAACCAGCAGGCCGGGGCGCAGACGCCCATGGCCGGCGTGCTGACGGCGGCCGGCATCGCCCTGAGCGTGCTGCTGTTCACCCCGCTGCTGCAGCATCTGCCGCAGGCAGTACTGGCGGCGACCATCATGGTGGCGGTGCTCGGCCTGGTCGATCTGCGCTCGCTTAGGCGCACCTGGCATTACTCGCGAACCGACGGCGCCGCCCAGCTGGCCACCCTCGCCGGGGTGCTGCTGCTCGGCGTCGAGCTGGGCATAGTGCTGGGAATCGGCCTGTCGCTGCTGCTGTTTCTCTGGCGCACCAGCCGCCCCCACATGGCGGTGGTCGGCCAACTGCCGGGCAGCGAGCACTTTCGCAACGTCGAGCGCCATACGGTGCTGCAGAGCCCCAGCGTGCTCTCGCTGCGGGTCGACGAGAGCCTCTATTTTCCCAATGCGCGCTACCTGGAGGAACGCATCGGCGAGCTGCTCGCCAGCCGGCCGCTGGTGCGCCACCTGGTGCTGATGTGCTCGGGCGTCAACCTGATCGACGCCAGCGCCCTGGACAGTCTCGAGGCCATCGCCGAGCGCCTGCGCAGCGCCGGCGTGCAACTGCACCTGTCCGAGGTCAAGGGCCCGGTGATGGACCAGCTGCAGCGCTCGGACTTTCTCGAGCGCTTTGGCGGTCGGGTATTCGTCAGCCAGTTCCAGGCGCTGCAGGCCCTCGATCCGCAAGGGGCGGCAGAGTCAAGAAACGGCGGCCGCAGCCGATAGGCTTTACTGCTAGGAAGGCTTGGCCAAGCCAAGGCCTTCACTGTCCGCTCAACAGCCGAGGTCGCCCCATGTTCGGATCCGCTCTGCGCCAGGAGCTGGCGCAATGCCAGTCCCAGTTGCACGCCAACCAGCAGTTGCTCGATGCCATTCGCCGGCAGATGGCCTGGATCGAGTTCACCCCCCAGGGCGAGATCATCGAGGCCAATGAGGCCTTCCTCACCACCATGGGCTACCGCCTGGAGGAGATTCGCGGCCAGCACCACCGCCTGTTCTGCCCGCCGGCGCTGCTGGCCAGCGCCGAGTACAGCCAGTTCTGGCGGCGCCTGGCCGACGGCGAGAGTTTTTCCGAACGCTTCATGCGTCTGGCCAAGGGCGGCCGCGAGGTCTGGCTGGAGGCCAGCTACCTGCCGGTGCGCGACGAACGCGGGCGGGTCACCCGGGTGATCAAGCTGGCTACCGACATCACCGCCCAGGTCGAGGCCGAGCACGCCCACGACAGCCTGCTCAAGGCGATCGACAGGTCCATGGCGGTCATCGAGTTCAACCTCGCCGGCGAGGTGCTCGAGGCCAACGACAATTTCCTGCAGACCATGGGTTATCGCCTGGAGGAAATCCGCGGCCGCCACCACAGCCTGTTCTGCGAACCCCAGGAGGCCGGCAGCGACGCCTATCGGCGCTTCTGGCAACGCCTCAACCAGGGCGAGTACATTGCCGACCGCTTCAAGCGCATCGCCAAGAACGGCCGCACGGTCTGGCTGCGCGCCACCTACAACCCGCTCTACGATGCCAGCGGGCGGCTCTACGGGGTGGTCAAGTTCGCCAGCGACATCAGCGCCCAGATCGAGCGGCGCGAGGCCCAGTCGGTCGCCGCCCAGCTGGCCTTCGATGTCGCCCGCGAGACCGACCAGAGCGCGGTCAGCGGCGCCGCCACGGTCGAGCAGACGGTCGACCTGGTGCGCGGCATCGCCGGCGAGCTGAGCCAGGTGGCGGAACAGATCGAAGCCCTGAGCAGCCAGTCCGAACGCATCAGCAGCATCGTTCAGGTGATCCGCGGGATCGCCGAGCAGACCAACCTGCTGGCCCTCAACGCCGCCATCGAGGCGGCCCGGGCCGGCGAACAGGGCCGCGGCTTCGCGGTGGTGGCCGACGAGGTGCGCAACCTGGCGGCGCGCACCAGCCAGGCCACGGTGGAGATCAACGAGGTGGTGCAGCTCAATCGCGAGCTGGCCCAGCGCGCGGTCAGCGGCATGAGCGGCAGCCAGGATCGGGTCGAGCAGGGCGTGCGCCTGGCCAACCAGGCCGGCGAACTGATGCAGCGCATTCGCGTCGAGGCGCAGCGCGTGGTCGATGCCATCGGCCAGTTCACCGCGGCCTTCGACCAGGACTGAGCGGTCGGCGCCGGCCGCCGCGCCCTCAACGGCGTTGCGGGGCCGGCTGCTGCTGGGTGATGCAGTGGATGTTGCCGCCGCCGAGGAGAATCTCCCGGCCCGGTACCATGACTACCCGATGCTGCGGGAACAGACGCCGGAGCAGCGCGCACGCCTCGGCGTCCTTGGGATCGTCGAAGCTGGGCGCGATGATGCCGCCATTGACGATCAGGAAGTTGACGTAGGAGCCGGCCAGGCGCAGCGAAGGGTCGCGCGGCTGGCTGCCGGCCACCCAGTCGACCCCGGCGCATTCCTCGGCGCTCGCATGCAGCGGCCCGGGAATCGGCATCTTGTGCACGATCAGGCGCCGGCCGCGGGCGTCGACGGCATTCTCCAGCACCCGGAGCGCCGCCTGGCAGCGCGGGTAGTTCGGGTCCTGGGGGTCGTCGGTCCAGGCCAGCAGGACCTCGCCGGGGCGCACGAAGCAGCAGAAGTTGTCGACATGGCCGTCGGTCTCGTCGTTGTAGAGACCCTCGGGCAGCCAGATGATGCAATCCACCGCCAGGTACTCGCGCAGCTTCTGCTCGATCTGCTCGCGGCCCAGCTGTGGGTTGCGGTTGCGGTTGAGCAGGCATTCCTCGGTGGTGATCAGGCTGCCCTCGCCGTCGACATGGATGGAGCCGCCCTCGAGCACGAAGCCCTCGGTGCGATAGCGCGCGCAACGCTCGATCTGGAGAATCTTGCCGGCCACCTGATCATCGCGCTGCCAGGGCCAGTAGAGGCCGCCGTCGAAGCCGCCCCAGGCATTGAAGGCCCAGTCGACCCCGCGCACCTCGCCGACATCGTTGCAGACGAAGGTCGGCCCGGTGTCACGCACCCAGGCGTCGTCGCTGCTGATTTCCACCAGCCGGATATTGTCGTGGGCCAGGCGCGCCCGGGCATTTTCATACTGATCGGCCGAGACGCAGAGGGTCACCGGCTCGAACTCGGCGATCGCCCGGGCCACAGCGGCGAACGCCGCCTGCGCCGGCTTGCCGCCGAGGCGCCAGTTGTCCGGCCGTTGCGGCCAGACCATCCAGGTCTGGGCGTGGGGTTCCCATTCGGCCGGCATGCGAAAGCCATCGGCGCGTGGGGTGCTGTTGAGAGTGGTCATCACGGGTACCTGTGCTAAGCGCTCGAGGTCGTAGGGCGTCGCGGGAAGGGCGGGCAAGCAGCCCGGCCGCGACTATTCACCAGCGGCCTTAGGATTCGAGCACGCCGTCGAGGGTCTTGACCGGCCCGTACAGGTTCGGTCGGCGATCGCGGAAGGTGCCCCAGGCGCTGCGGATGTGCTCGAGCCGGTCCAAGTCGAAGGCATGCACCAGCACCCCTTCTTCGGTCTCGCCCAGCTCCTTGACCTTGTGGCCGAACTGGTCGGCGATGAAGGAGCTGCCATAGAAGTTGATGTGGTAGCCGTCCTGGTCCTCGCGGCCGATGCGATTGCTCGCCACCAGCGGCATCAGGTTGGCGCCGGCATGACCTTGCTGCACGCGCTGCCAGTGCTCGCGCGAGATGATGCTCGGGTCGTGCGGCTCGCTGCCGATGGCGGTCGGATAGAACAGGATCTCGGCGCCGAGCAGGGCCATGCAGCGCGCGCTCTCGGGGAACCACTGATCCCAGCAGATGCCCACGCCTATCTTGGCGTAGCGGGTGCTCCACACCTTGAAGCCGGTATCGCCCGGGTTGAAGTAGTACTTCTCGTGATAGCCGGGGCCATCCGGGATATGGCTCTTGCGGTAGGTGCCGAGGTTCTTGCCGTCGGCATCGATGATCACGATGCTGTTGTAGCGGGCCCGCCCGGCCAGCTCGAAGAAGCTGATCGGCAGCACCACCTGCAATTCCTCGGCGACCTTCTGGAAATGCGCGATGGCTTCGTTGTCCTGCACGGTCGTGGCCAGCTGCAGATAGTCCGGGTTGGGCTTCTGGCAGAAGTAGGGCGTCTCGAACAGCTCCTGGATCAGGATGATCTGCGCACCCTGGGCGGCGGCCTGGCGCACCAGCTTCTCGGCGTTGGCGATGTTGGC
>JBFHKK010000108.1:0-7564 GCA_041595475.1 Pseudomonas sp.
CAGCGCCGGCCAGTTCGACGGCTGCACCATGACCAACATGGATGCCCTGACCATCCCCGCCGCCGGCGGCGTCGACTCCACCGCGCTGATCATCGGCGACTTCTCCAACGGCAACGACGGCATAGTGCTCAAGGGCGAGGGCAAGACCCTGGCCGACCTCAAGGGCCTGCCGGTCAACCTGGTCGAACTGTCGGTCTCCCACTATCTGCTGGCCCGCGGCCTGGAAAGCGTCGGTTTGAGCGAGCGCGACCTGAGCGTGGTCAACACCTCGGACGCCGACCTGGTGGCCGCCTTCCAGTCCGATGAGGTTCGCGCGGTGACCACCTGGAACCCGCTGCTGGCCGAAGTGGCGGCGCTGCCGGGGACCAGCAAGGTGTTCGATTCCAGCCAGATTCCCGGCGAGATCATCGACCTGATGGTGGTCAACAGCCAGACCCTGGCGGACAACCCGGCCTTCGGCAAGGCCCTGACCGGCGCCTGGTACGAGATCATGGCCACCATGAGTGCCGACGACGCCGCCGGCAAGGCCGCCCGCGAACACATGGCCAAGGCCGCGGGCACCGACCTGGCCGGCTACGAGGCGCAACTGGCGGCGACCAAGATGTTCTATTCGGCGCAGGACGCCCTGGCCTTCGCCACCAGCGCCCAGCTGCCGGAAACCATGGCCAAGGTCGCCCAGTTCAGCTTCGCTCACGGCCTGCTCGGCGAAGGCGCCAAGAGCAGCGAGGCCATCGGCATGAGCTTCGCCGGCGGGCGGATCACCGGCGATGCGGGCAACCTCAAGCTGCGCTTCGACCCCAGCTACCTGCAGATGGCCGCCGAGGGCGCGCTCTAACGCCGGCAGGGGGCGAGGCGACTCGCCCCCTCTGCGCCGCCCTTCCCCGCTTACGGAGCTCGTGCCATGCGCCTGATCAACCGCCAACCCGGCCGGCCGGGTCGCCTGCTGCTGGCGATACTGCCCGTCGCCCTGCTGCTGCTGGCCTACTTCAGCGGTTCGACGGCGCGCCTGGCGGAAAACCCCAACGACAAACTGCTGCCCAGCGCCACGCAGATGGTCGATGCGGTCGAACGCCTGGCCTTCACGGAAGACAAGCGCAGCGGCGACTACCTGTTCTGGGTCGACACCGGCTCGAGCCTGCAGCGCCTGGCGCTGGGCCTGGGCATCGCCGCCCTGACCGCGCTGGCCCTGGGCATCGCCGCCGGCGCCGTGCCACTGTTCGGCGCCCCGCTGTCGCCGCTGCTGACGGTGCTGTCGATGGTGCCACCGCTGGCGATACTGCCAATTCTGTTCATCGTCTTCGGCCTCGGCGAGCTGTCCAAGGTGATGCTGATCGTCATCGGCATCACGCCGCTGCTGGCCCGCGATCTGGAGCAGCGGGTGCGGGAAATCCCCGAAGAGCTGCTGATCAAGGCGCAGACCCTGGGCGCCAACAGCTGGACCCTGATCCTGCGGGTGATACTGCCGCAGTTGCTGCCGCGCCTGCTGACCAGCCTGCGCCTTGTGCTGGGCTCGGCCTGGCTGTTCCTGATCGCCGCCGAGGCCATCGCCGCCACCTCCGGCCTCGGCTACCGGATCTTCCTGGTGCGCCGCTACATGGCCATGGACGTGATCCTGCCCTATGTGGTCTGGATCACCCTGCTCGCCTGGCTGATGGACCTGGGCCTGCGCCAGTTCACCCGGCTGTGCTTCCCCTGGTACCAAGGAGCCAAGGCATGAGCTTCATCGAAGTCGACAATGTCTGGCAGCAGTACGGCGAACAGCTGGTGCTCGAACGCCTGAGCCTGAGCGTGCGCGCCGGCGAGTTCTGCACCCTGGTCGGCGCCTCGGGCTGCGGCAAGTCCACTTTCCTGCGCCTGCTGCTGGGTCAGGAGCGGCCCAGCCGCGGACAGATCCGCCTGGATGGCCGCCCCCTGGTCGCCGAACCCGATGCCAGCCGCGGCGTGGTGTTCCAGCGCTACTCGGTGTTCCCGCACCTGAGCGTGCTGGACAACGTCGCCCTCGGCCTGGAGCTGTCGCGTGCGCCCCTGCTCGGCCGGCTGCTGGGCGCGGCCAAGCGTCGGGCCCGCGAGCAGGCCGCCGAGATGCTCGCCAAGGTCGGCCTCGGCCAGGCTCTGGACAAATACCCGAGCACCCTGTCGGGCGGCATGCAGCAGCGCCTGGCCATCGCCCAGGCGCTGATCATGAAGCCGCGGGTACTGCTGCTGGACGAGCCCTTCGGCGCCCTCGACCCGGGCATCCGCAAGGACATGCACGAGCTGTTGCTGGCGCTCTGGCGCGAGACCGGGCTGACCCTGTTCATGGTCACCCATGACCTGGCCGAGGGCTTCAGCCTGGGCACCCGGCTCTTGGTGTTCGACAAGCCGCGCCTCGACCCCCATGCGCCGGGCGCCTTCGGCGCACGCATCACCTACGACATCCCCCTGAACAGCGATCGCCGCGCGATCGCCGCACTGCCCGCGCAACTCGCCGGCAATCTGCAAGGAGCTGCCCCATGACCGCTGCACTCAGCCTGCGCCCGACCCTGTACGAGGAGCTCGTCCCCGGCGGAGGCCATACCTCTTTCGTGCTCAAGCGCGGCCAACTGCTGCGCCTCACCGATATCGAAGGCGGGGCCAACGTCAGCCTGCTGCTGCTCAACGCCCAGGAAAAGAGCGAGCGCCTCAACCTGCCGGACAGCCTCAAGTGCCAGCACACCGCCCGGCTCAGCGCCGGCCACTGCCTCTACTCGGACATGGGCCGGGTGCTGGCGGCCATCACCGCCGACACCTGCGGCTGGCACGACAGCTTCGGCGGCGTGCTGAATGCCGAGGAGGTGCAGGAAAAGTACGGCCAGGGCCGCTACCAGGAACTGCGCAACGGCTTCTTTCGCAACGGCGTGGACAACCTGCTGGTGGAGATGGGCAAGTGGAACCTGGGCCTGGCCGACCTGCTGATGGTGCTCAACCTGTTCAGCAAGGTGACGGTGGATGACGCCGGCGCTTTCCACTTCGCGGCCGACAACTCCCGGGCCGGCGACTACGTCGAGCTGTACGCCCCCATGGACACCCTGGTGCTGCTCAGCGCCCTGCAGCATCCGCTGGATCCCAACCCGGTCTATGCGCCCAAGCCGGTGCGCCTGTCCTGGCACAGGGTCGAGAGCGACGGCATCAGCCTGCTCTGCCGCAGTTCGCGGCCGGAGAACGCTCGCGGTTTCCACAACACCGAACGGCTTTACCTGTGAGGAGCGGCACCGTGAGCCTGACCGAAAGCACCCTGCATCCGCAAACCGCGGTGTTCCGTCATGTGATTCCCGCCGGCGAGCCCTACCTGTTCGAGGTCAAGGCCGGGCAGACCCTGCGCCTGCTCGACCTGCAGGGCAACCAGGCGGTGGACACCCTCTTCTTCAGCGCGCGCAACCCGCGCGAGCGCTATGACCCGCAGCGCACCCTGCGCAAGCAGAACAGCGTCTACCTGACCACCGGCAGCGTGCTCTGGTCCAACCTCGGCAACCCGCTGCTGACCATAGTCGCCGACACCTGCGGCCGCCACGACACCCTCGGCGGCGCCTGCGCCCAGGAGAGCAATGTGGTGCGCTACGCCCTGGACAAGCGCTACATGCACAGCTGCCGCGACAACTTCCTGCGCGCCAGCCTGCATGACGGGCGTCTGGACAAGCGCGACATCGGTGCCAACATCAACTTCTTCATGAACGTGCCGGTCACCGCCGAGGGCGGCCTGACCTTCGAGGATGGCATCTCCGCACCGGGCAAGTACGTCGAGCTCGAGGCGCACATGGACGTCATAGTGCTGATCTCCAACTGCCCGCAACTGAACAACCCCTGCAACGGCTGGAACCCGACCCCGGCCGAAGTGCTGGTGTGGGATTGAACGCCGCAACGCCCTGAACCAGCCCCAGACTCCAGCCACGGACGACCGTGGTGCAGCTGACTAGGACGGGACGGCCCGTCACCCCTTCCGAGGGTTCTGCGATGTTCGACACACTGCTGATCGCCAACCGCGGCGCCATCGCCTGCCGCATCCTGCGCACCCTGCGCGCCCTGCATGTGCAAGGCGTGGCCGTGTATTCCGAGGCCGATCTGGCCAGCCTGCATGTGCAGCAGGCCGACCAGGCCTTCAGCCTCGGCGAAGGCCCGGCCGCGGGCACCTATCTGGCGCGGGAGAAGATCCTCGAGATCGCCCGGCGCAGCGGTGCCCAGGCCATCCACCCGGGCTACGGCTTTCTCTCCGAGAACGCCGCCTTCGCCGAGGCCTGCGAGGCCGCCGGCATCGCCTTCGTCGGCCCCACGCCGGAGCAACTGCGGGTATTCGGCCTCAAGCACACCGCCCGCGCTTTGGCCAGGCAGCATGGCGTGCCCATGCTGGAAGGCAGCGAACTGCTGGAGGATCTCGCCGCCGCGCTCGAGGCAGCCGAACAGGTCGGCTATCCGGTGATGCTCAAAAGCACCGCCGGCGGTGGCGGCATCGGCATGCGCGTCTGCCACTCGGCCGCGGAACTGGGCGATGCCTTCGAGGCGGTCAAGCGCCTGGGCCAGAACAACTTCAGCGACAGCGGCGTGTTCATCGAGAAGTACATCCAGCGCGCCCGCCACCTGGAGGTGCAGGTGTTCGGCGATGGGCGCGGCGAGGTGATCGCCCTCGGCGTGCGCGACTGCTCGGTGCAGCGGCGCAACCAGAAGGTGCTGGAAGAAACCCCGGCGCCCAACCTGCCGGATGGCATGGCTGATGCCCTCTGCGCGGCGGCGATCCAGCTGGCCCGCGCGGTCAGCTACCGCAGCGCCGGCACCGTGGAGTTCGTCTATGACAGCCAGGCCGAGCGCTTCTACTTCCTCGAGGTGAACACCCGCCTGCAGGTCGAGCACGGGGTCACCGAGCAAGTCTGGGGCGTCGACCTGGTGCGCTGGATGATCGAGCTGGCGTCCGGCGACCTGCCGCCGCTGAACGAGCTGGCGAAAGGCCTGAAGCCGCGCGGCCATGCGATCCAGGCGCGCCTCTATGCCGAGGACCCGGGCCGGGATTTCCAGCCCAGCCCGGGCCTGCTCACCGCGGTGAACTTCCCCGCGGCCGATGGCCAGCACCTGCGCATCGACACCTGGGTCGAGGCCGGCTGCGAGATCCCGCCCTACTTCGACCCGATGATCGCCAAGGTCATCAGCTGGGCCGATAGCCGCGAAGCCGCCAGCACTGGCCTCGACCAGGCCCTGGCCGACACCCTGCTGTATGGCGTGGAGAGCAACCGCCAGTACCTGCGGCAGATCCTCGCCGACGCCCCCTTCGCCAGCGGCCAGCCCTGGACCCGCTGCCTGGAAGGCCTGGCCTATCAGGCGCAGACCCTCGAGGTGCTGAGCGCCGGCACCCAGACCACCGTGCAGGACTACCCCGGCCGCCTCGGCTACTGGGCGGTCGGCGTGCCGCCCTCCGGGCCCATGGACGACCGTGCCCTGCGCCTGGGCAATCGCCTGCTGGGCAACGCCGAAGGCGCCGCCGGCCTGGAGATCACCATGAGCGGCCCGAGCCTGCGCTTCAACGCCGACGCCGTGGTGGCGGTCACCGGCGCGCCTATCCCCCTGACCCTCGATGGCAACGCGCAGCCGATGAACAGCGCGCTGCTGATCAGGGCCGGCAGCACCCTGAGCCTCGGCACCCTCGGCGGCGCCGGCGCGCGCAGCTATCTGTGCCTGCGCGGCGGTGTGCAGGTGCCGGATTATCTGGGCAGCAAGAGCACCTTCACCCTCGGCCAGTTCGGCGGCCATGGCGGTCGCGCCCTGCGCGCCGGCGATGTACTGCATATCCCGCGCCTGAGCGATAGCGGGGCCGGCGCGCAATTGCCCGCCGAGCTGTGCGGCGGCCTGCCCGCGGTGCGCGAGATCCGCGTGATCTACGGCCCCCACGGCGCCCCGGAATACTTCACCTCCGCCTACATCGAGACCTTCTTCGCCACCGCCTGGGAAGTCCACTTCAACTCCAGCCGCACCGGCGTGCGCCTGATCGGGCCCAAGCCGGAGTGGGTGCGCGAGAGCGGCGGCGAAGCCGGCCTGCATCCCTCGAATATCCACGACAACCCCTACGCCATAGGCGCGGTCGACTTCACCGGCGACATGCCGGTGATCCTCGGCCCGGACGGCCCGAGCCTGGGCGGCTTCGTCTGCCCGGTGACGGTGATCGAGGCCGATCTCTGGCAGCTTGGCCAACTCAAGGCCGGTGACCGGCTGCGCTTCGTGCCGGTCAACCTCGACAGCGCCCGGGCCCTGGCCAAGGCGCGCCGCGCCGAGGTGCAGGATCTCGCGGCGGTCGCCGTCGACTGGCAGCCGATCCCCCTGGAACCACCGGTGGTGCTGGACATCGGCAGCCAGGACAAGCGCCTGGTGGCGCGCCTGGCCGGTGACACCCACCTGTTGCTGGAAATTGGCGCGCCCGAGCTGGACCTGGTGCTGCGCTTTCGCGCCCATGCGCTGATGCAGGCACTGGAAGCCAAGCAGCTGGCCGGGGTGATCGACCTCACCCCCGGTATCCGCTCGCTGCAGGTGCACTACCAGCCGGAAACCCTGTCGCTGGCCAATCTGTTGGCAGTGGTGATCGGCGAGTGGGATGCCGTATGCGCCGCGCAGGACCTCAAGGTGCCGTCGCGCATCGTCCACCTGCCGCTGTCCTGGGACGATCCGGCCTGTCAGCTGGCCATCGAGAAATACATGACCACGGTGCGCAAGGACGCGCCCTGGTGCCCGAGCAACCTGGAGTTCATCCGCCGCATCAACGATCTGCCCGACCTCGACGAGGTCTACCGCACCCTGTTCGAGGCCAGCTATCTGGTCATGGGCCTGGGCGACGTCTACCTCGGCGCGCCTGTGGCCACCCCGCTCGACCCGCGCCATCGCCTGGTGACCACCAAGTACAACCCGGCGCGCACCTGGACCGCGGAGAACTCGGTGGGCATCGGCGGTGCCTACCTGTGCGTGTACGGCATGGAAGGCCCCGGCGGCTACCAGTTCGTCGGCCGCACCCTGCAGATGTGGAACCGCTACCGCGAGGTCGCGGCCTTCGACGGCAAGCCCTGGCTGCTGCGCTTCTTCGACCAGATCCGTTTCTACCCGGTCAGCGCCCAAGAACTGCTGCGGATTCGCCGCGACTTCCCCCTGGGTCGCTACCCGCTGCGCATCGAGCACAGCGAGCTGCACCTGGCCGATTACCAGGCCTTCCTCGAGCACGAGGCCGACGACATAGAGGCCTTCCGCAGCCGCCAGCGCGCCGCCTTCGACGCCGAGCGCCAGCGCTGGATCGACAGCGGCCAGGCCCACTTCGAGAGCGAGGAGGTGAGCGTCGAGCCGGCTGAGGACGCCCCGCTCGGCGCCGGTGAGCACGGCATCGACAGCCATATCGCCGGCAACCTCTGGCAGGTCCAGGTGCAGGCTGGCAGCCGGGTCGAGGCCGGCGACGTGCTGGTGATTCTGGAGTCGATGAAGATGGAAATTCCCCTGCTCGCACCCGTTGCCGGCGTGATCCGCGAAGTACGGGTGCAACCCGGCTCGCCGATCCGCGCCGGCCAGCGGGTCGTGGTGCTGGAAGAAG
>JBFHKK010000109.1:0-7552 GCA_041595475.1 Pseudomonas sp.
GACTCCCGCGGCGGCGCACTCTGCTACCTGCTGATCGGCCTCAAGCAGATCGGCGAGTTGCAACGGCAGCACGGCGAGGAACTGGGCAACGAACTGCGCCACGGCGTCGCCCGCCGCCTGCAGCAGCTGGTGCGGCCGCTGGACGTGCTGGTGCGCCTGGACGAGGAGCATTTCGCCCTGATCACCCTGCTCGGCGACCTCCAGGAGTGCTCGCCGAGCAGTTTCAAGCGCCTGCACGAGGGCCTCAACCTCAAGGCCTTCAAGACCAGCGAAGGCTTTATCAGCCTGAAGGCCGCAATCGCCCTGGTCGGACTCGACGCCAAGGCCTTGCCGGTCGATCCGGAAAGCCTGATCGAACAGGGTGCGGCCACGCTGCCCGAGTCCTACGCCAGCGGTCGGGTCGCCGCCATGCGCCTGCCGCTGGGACGCTGAAACACCCGGTGATCTGGCACGTCCTCGGCGCCGGCAGCCTGGGCATGCTCTGGGCTGCGCGCCTGGCCCGGGCCGGCCTGCCGGTGCAACTGATTGTGCGCGACGAACAGCGCCTGGCGGCCTATCGCCAGGCCGGCGGCATCACCCTGATCGAGCAGGGCCAGTCCCGGCACTATCCGCTGGCGGCGCAGTGCCTCGCGGACCAGGCGCCCATCGGCCGCCTGCTGCTGGCCTGCAAGGCCTACGATGCCGAGGCGGCGATCGCCGCCGTGCTGCCACGCCTGAGTCAGGGCGCCGAGCTGATCCTGTTGCAAAACGGCCTGGGCAGCCAGCAGGCGGTCGCCGCGCTGGCGCCGGCGGCCCGCTGCCTGCTGGCTTCCAGCACCGAGGGCGCCTATCGCGATGGCGACTGGCGGGTGGTGTTCGCCGGTGCCGGCCATACCTGGCTCGGCGACCCGCTCGAGGCGGCGCCACCGGCCTGGCTCGGCGAGCTGACAAGCGCCGCTATTCCCCACGACTGGAGCCCGAGCATCCTCGATCGGCTCTGGCGCAAACTCGCGCTCAACTGCGCCATCAACCCGCTGACCGTGCTCTATGACTGTCGCAACGGCGAACTGGCGGCCTACCCGGAGGAAATCGCCGGCCTCTGCGCCGAACTGGGCCAACTGCTTGCGACCGCCGGCCGCACAGCGGCGGCCGAGGGTCTGCACCAGGAGGTGCTGGGACTGATCCAGCGCACCGCCGCCAACTACTCCTCCATGCACCAGGATGTCGCCCAGGGCCGGCGCACCGAGATCGCCTACCTGCTGGGCTTTGCCTGTGCCACCGCCGAGCGCCTCGCGCTCGGCCTGCCGCAGCTCGAGGCGCTGCAGCGGCGCCTGCTCGCGCACCTGGCCAGACGCGGATTGCCCGGCCACTGAGACACACGTTACCCTGCCCGCACCCTGGCCACAGCGACTCATCCAGCCATGCCCTTGCGTCAGCGTCTCGAGAACCTTCCGGTCGGCAGCAAGCTGCTGGCCGCGCTCCTGGTCCTGCTGTCCACGGTGCTCTTGGTGGCGAACCTGGCCTTTATCAGCGCCGCCTACTGGATCTCCCAACAGGGCATGGCGCCGCAGGCGCTGCACACCCTCGGCCGGCTAATCGCCAGCCCGCCACTGAGCCAGCAGGCGCTCAATTCGGCCGCGGCCGCCGAGCAGCTGCTCAAGCGCCTGGACGACTACCCGCCGCTGCGCGCGGCGGCCATCTACGACAGCCAGGGCCGGCGCCTGGCGCAGTTGCAGCGCGGCGCGCAACTGGAGCTGCCCGAACAGGTCGGGCAAATGGAGGCCTGGCGCCGCCAGGAAATACGCACCAGCCATTTGATGGAACTGAGCCGCGCCGGCGAGCGCACCGGCCACCTGCTGCTGGTCGCCTCCGGCGAGCTGCCCGGGGCCTTCTATACCGGCACCCTGACCGCCAGCGGCGCGATACTGCTGCTGAGCCTGGTGTTCTGGCTGATCATCGCGCGGCAGATCCGCCGCCTGGTGACCCGGCCGATTCGCCGTCTGGAGGAGCTGTCGCGCCAGGTCACCCGCGAGGAGAACTATTCGCTGCGGGCACGGCGCGGCAACCAGGACGAGATCGGCAGCCTGGCCGAAGCCTTCAACACCATGCTGATGCGCATCGAGGCCCGCGAGCAGCAGCTCAAGCGCGCCCGCGACGACGCCCAGGCGGCCTTCGACCAGGCCCAGGGCCTGGCCGAGGAAACCCGCCAGTCGAATCGTCGCCTGGAGCTGGAAGTGCAGGTGCGCAGCAAGATCGAGAAGAAGCTCACCGGCTTCCAGAACTATCTCAACAGCATCATCGACTCCATGCCCTCGGCGCTCATCGCCCTCGACGAGCAGCTCTACGTCACCCAGTGGAACCAGGAGGCCAGCGCCCTGTCCGGCACGCCCCTGTCCGAGGCGCTGAACCAGCCGGTGTTTCTCGCCTTCCCGCCACTCAAGCCCTTCCTGGCGCAGATCAGCTTCACCATCGAGCAGCACAAGGTGAAGAAGATCGAGCGCGTCACCTGGATCAAGGACGAGGAACCGCGCCACTACGCCCTGACCTTCTATCCGCTGGTCGGCGGCGCCGGGCGCGGCGCGGTGATCCGCATCGACGACATCACCGAGCGCCTGAGCCTGGAAGACATGATGGTGCAGTCGGAGAAGATGCTCTCGGTCGGCAGCCTGGCCGCCGGCATGGCCCATGAGATCAACAACCCGCTGGGCGCCATCCTGCACAATGTGCAGAACATCCGTCGGCGGCTGTCGCCGGAGCTGCCGAAGAACCAGGAGCAGGCCGAGCAGCTGGGCATCAGCCTGGAAGCGGTCGACGGCTACCTCAAGGCCCGCGGCGTGCCGCCGCTGCTCGACGGCATCCAGCAGGCCGGCACCCGTGCGGCCAAGATCGTCAGCCACATGCTCAGTTTCAGCCGCCGCAGCAACCGCCAGCAGGCACTCTGCCAGTTGCCGGCGCTGATCGACCAGGCGCTGGAGATCGCCAGCAACGACTACGACCTGGCCGAGCGCTTCGACTTCAAGAGCCTGATGATAGTGCGCGACTTCGATGAATCGCTCGGTCAGGTGCCGGGGATTGCCAACGAACTGGAGCAGGTGCTGCTCAACCTGCTGAAGAACGCCGCCCAGGCCATCCACCAGCGCGAGGAGGGCGCGCCGCCGGGACAGATCAGCCTGCGCACCCGGCTGTCGCCGCCCTGGGCGGAGATCCAGGTCGAGGACAACGGCGCGGGCATGCCCGAAGCGGTGCGCAAGCGCATCTTCGAGCCCTTCTACACCACCAAGGAGGTCGGCCAGGGCACCGGCCTGGGCCTGTCGGTGTCCTACTTCATCATCACCAACAACCACAAGGGGCAGATGGAGGTGCACTCCAAGAAGGGCCAGGGCACCTGCTTCGTACTGCGCCTGCCGCTGGCCGGCGCCCCCGACAACACAGGTTCGTGAACATGGGTTACCGACTGTCGAAGATCTACACCCGCACCGGCGACGCCGGCGAAACCGGCCTGGCCGACGGCCGCCGGGTGCCCAAGGATCACCCGCGGGTGGAGGCCATGGGCGAGCTGGACAGCCTCAACAGCCAGCTCGGCTTGTTGCTCGCCGAGTTGGCTGTGCAGGCCGACGTGCACCCGCCGCTGAAGGAGATCATCCAGGCCCTGGCACCCTGTCAGCACCGCCTGTTCGATCTCGGGGGCGAACTGGCGATGCCGGACTACCAGGCCCTGCAGGCCTCGGAAATCGAACGCCTGGAAGACCTGATCGACCGCTGGAACGAAGAACTCGGCCCGCTGGAGAACTTCATCCTTCCCGGAGGCTCCCGGTCGGTCGCCCAGGCCCATGTCTGCCGCAGCCTGGCGCGCAGCGCCGAACGGCGCTGCCAGCAGCTCAATGCCGTCGAACCCATGCGCGCGGTCGGCCTGGCCTACGTCAACCGCCTCTCCGATCTGCTGTTCGTCGCCGCACGCCTGATCGCCCGCCGCCAGGGCATCGCCGAAGTGCTCTGGGAGGCGGCGCCGAAAGCCCCGTCCTGAGCCGCCTCAGATCAGCGACAGCTGACTCTGGAACCGGCGCTGCTGGCCGCTGAGCGGATCGACGAAGCTCAACGCCTGGGCCAGCAGCTTGAGCGGCCTGGCATAGTCGTCCGGGGCATCGGGCGCGGCGCTGACCTCGGGATAGAAGGGATCGTTGCAGATGGGCGCGCCCAGGGCCGCCAGGTGCACGCGCAACTGGTGTTTCTTGCCGGTCACCGGATAGAGCGCATAGCGCCACAGCGGGCCTAGCTTCTCGATCAGCTCGATGCGCGTCTCGCTGTTGGCGGGCCCCTCCACCTCGCGCATGCGAAAGAAGGGCTCGCCGGCGTCCAGGCGGGTGCATCGTCGCAAGGGCAGCTGCAGTTGCGCCAGGGCCGGAGCCAGGGCCTCGTAGCGCTTGTCGATCAGGCGCTGACGAAACAGCCCCTGGTAGGCGCCGCGACTGAGCCTGTTGGTGGAAAACAACACCAGCCCGGCGGTATGCCGGTCGATGCGGTGCAGCGGTACCAGGTCGGCATTGCCCAGGCGCTTGCTCAGGCGCGCCAGCAGGGTTTCTTCGACATAGTCGCCGGCCGGCATCACCGGCAGAAAGTGCGGCTTGTCGACCACCAGCAGATGCTCGTCGAGATGCAGCACGCGCTCGACGAAGGGAATCGGCGTCTCGGCCGCCACTTCGCGGAAGTAGTGCACGCGCAAGCCGACCCGATAGGGATGCGCCGGGCTCAGGGGCGCGCCCGCGGCATCCAGTACCCGGCCGCCGAGCATCCGCTGCAGCCAGCGCTCGCGACTTATGGCAGGAAAATGCGCGCATAGGCAATCGAGCACTGTCGCCCAGTCGCCCAGGGGCAGATGCAGGGTGCTGGGGCGCATATTCGACGGCGAACGGGCGGAGACGGACATGAGGGAACTCGCGACTGTGTGCGCCTATTAGGCCGCAGCGCTTGGGCCGGCGTCAAAAACGCCGGCAGCCGTTGCCCCCGCTCAGCCCGGCCAGAACCCGCGTATCCCCGCCACGCCCTGGGCGCCGGCGTGCCAGGCGCGCTCCAGATCGGTCGCCGCCAGGCCGCCGAGCAGATAAGCCGGCCGGTTGAAGCCTTGCAGCAGCGCGGTTGCGCGGGCCCAGCCCAGCGGCTCGGCATGGGGATGACTTTGAGTGACCCGCAGCGGCGACAGGGTGACGAAATCGACCCCCATCTGCGTCGCCAGGGCCAGCTCCTCGGCGTCGTGGCAGGAGGCCGCCAGCCAGCGCTCCGCCGCCAGCGGACGCCCATGCGCGGCATAGGCGCGCAACTGGGCGGCGCTCAGGTGCCAGCCGGCGGCGGGAAAATCGCCGAGCCATTCCAGGGGCCCCTTGAGCATCAGTTGCGCCCGTCCGGCGCACAGCCCCTGGATATCCACGGCCAGATCGCGGTACTGGGCATCGAACATGCCCGGGGCGCGCAACTGCAGCAAGCCAATGCCGGCTTCCAGGGCGCGCCGCACGCCCTCCAGCAGGGCCGCCGGCGTGAGCCCCTCGGGGGTGATCAGATAGCGCTGCGGCAGGCGGACTGCCGCGACTATCGGCTGATTGGCCGCAGGGAACTGGTACTCGGGCAATTGCCGCGGCGCGACCCAGGCCAGGGGCTGGCCCTCGGCGCCGTGGGGCTGGCCGGCGAACGCCGAGACCTCCCAGACGTCCAGCAGCACCTGCTTGTCCGGATAATCGTGGCGCACCTGGATCAGCGGTCGCTGCGCGGTCGGGCGGATGCCCAGTTCTTCGTTGAGCTCGCGCGCCAGCGCCTGCTCGACCGACTCCCCAGCCTCCAGCTTGCCGCCAGGAAACTCCCAGAGGCCGCCCTGGTGCTGCTCCTCGCCGCGCTTGGCGATCAGCACCGCGCCGTCGGCGCGGCGAATCACCGCCGCCGCCACATGCATCCGCTTCACCCGAAGCGTTCCTGCTGGGCCGCCTGGTACCAACGCTGAAACGCCGGCCACTGGTAGATGGTCGCCACATAGGTGGCCGCCAGCGCCGGCAGCGGCACCTGATAGCTGCGCAGGCGGCTGGCGACCGGGGCGTAGAAGGCATCGGCCAGGCTGGCATGGCCGAACAGGAAGGGGCCGTCACGGCCGAAGCGCTCGCGGCAATCGGCCCAGAGCGCGCAGACCCGCTGGATGTCGGCCTCGGCCTCGGCCGGCAGCGGGTCCAGGACCTGATGACGCTGCAGGTCCATGGGCAGGTGCCGACGCAGGGCGGCGAAACCGCTGTGCATCTCGGCGCAGACCGAGCGCGCCACCGCCCGCGCGTACTCGCCGCGCGGCCACAGATAGGCTTCCGGATAGGTTTCGGCCAGGTACTCGCCGATGGCCAGCGAATCCCAGATCGGCCCCTCCTCCGTCTGCAGCAGCGGCACCTTGCCGCTGGGCGAGTGCGCGCGGATGCGCGCCTGGGTATCCGGGCGGTCGAGCGGAATCAACAGCTCGTCGTAGGGCGCCTCGGCCAGTTCCAGGGCCAGGGCCGCGCGCAGCGACCAGGAGGAATAGGTCTTGTCGCCGATGATCAGGGTCAGGGACATGGGAATGCTCCGGCACAGGCAGAGTCGACAGGGTCAATTGACCTTAAGAGGCGATCTCTCGAATAGCAAATTGCCGTTGTTCATACGGGCATGAACAACGGCAATGGCCTGCACGAACGTCCGGATCAGGTGCGGTATTCGGCGTTGATCTTGACGTATTCGTGGGACAGGTCGGTGGTCCAGATGGTTTCGCTGCAGGCGCCGCGACCCAGTTCGATGCGAATGAGGATCTCGGCTTCGGCCATCACCGCCGCGCCCTGCTCCTCGGTATAGCTGGCGGCGCGGCAGCCCTGGCTGGCGATGCAGACCTCGCCGAGGAACACATCGATCTTGCTCACATCCAGATCGGCCACCCCGGCGCGGCCGACGGCGGCGAGAATGCGCCCCCAGTTGGGGTCCGAGGCGAACAGCGCCGTCTTGATCAGCGGCGAATGGGCCACCGCGTAGCCGACGTCCAGGCACTCCTGGTGGGTCGCCCCGCCGTTGACCCGAACCGTGACGAACTTGGTCGCGCCCTCGCCGTCACGGACGATGGCCTGGGCCACCTCCATGCACACCTCGAAGACCGCCGCCTTGAGCTTGGCGAACAACTCGCCGCTGGCCTGGGTGATCTCCGGCAACTGGGCCTGTCCGGTGGCGACCAGCATGCAGCAGTCGTTGGTCGAGGTGTCGCCGTCGATGGTGATGCGGTTGAACGACTTGTTGGCCGCATCGCGCAGCAGATCCTGTAGAACCTGCTGGGCGACCTTGGCGTCGGTGGCGATGTAGCCGAGCATGGTCGCCATGTTCGGCTTGATCATCCCGGCACCCTTGCTGATGCCGGTGACGGTGACGGTCACGCCCTCGTGCTGGAACTGGCGACTGGCCCCCTTGGGCAGGGTGTCGGTGGTCATGATGCCCGTGGCGGCGTCGGCCCAGTGGTTTTCCGAGAGGTCCGCCAGCGCCGCAGGCAGCGCCGCCTCGATCTTCTCGACCGGAAGCAGTTCGCCGATCACAC
>JBFHKK010000110.1:0-7550 GCA_041595475.1 Pseudomonas sp.
CCCGGCAGGATCAGGGTGGTGTCGATGCCGCTGCCGAGCAATTCGGCGCGGCTCGACTCCATGTAGGCGATCAGCCCGGCCTTGCTCGCCGAATAGGCGGGGGAGTTTGGCAGGCCGCGCTTGCCGGCTACCGAGGCGATCGCCACCAGGTGGCCGTGGCCCTGCTGGCGAAACAGCGCGGCCGCGCTGTCGAGGCAGGCGACGGCGCCGGTCAGGTTGGTGTCCAGGGTCTGCCTGGCGCGCTCGAAGTGGCCGCGGCCGATCTTGCCGCTCAACGCAATTCCGGCATTGGCGATCACCCCGTCGAGGCCGCCAAGGGCATGGGCGGCCAGGCCGATGGCATCCTGGCAGGCGGCATAGTCGGTTACATCCAGTGGCAGAGCGACGGCCTGGCGGCCGAAGCGCGCCTGCAGTTCGGCGGCCAGCAGGTGCAGGCCGTCGACTCGCCGCGCCGCCAGGGCCAGATCATAGCCGCGCCCGGCCAGCTCGCGGGCGAGGGCCGCACCTATGCCGGAGCTGGCCCCGGTGAGCAGGTAGCGTTTGGCCTGGCCCATGAGTGCCTCCGTTACTGGCGGTAGTGCTTGAGGAAATTGCCGATGCGCCCGATGGCCAGCTCCAGCTCGTCGACCCGGGGCAGGGTGACCACGCGGAAGTGATCCGGCCAGGGCCAGTTGAAGGCGGTGCCCTGGACGATCAGCAGCTTTTCCGAGAGCAGCAGGTCTAAGACGAATTTTTCATCATTGTGAATCGGGCAGACCTTGGGGTCGATGCGCGGGAACGCATAGAGCGCGCCCATGGGCTTGGTGCAGCTTACGCCGGGAATGTCGTTGAGCAGCTCCCAGGTGCGGTTGCGCTGCTCGAGCAGGCGGCCGTTAGGCAGCACCAGATCATTGATGCTCTGGTAGCCGCCCAGCGCCGTCTGGATCGCATGCTGGCTCGGCACGTTGGCGCACAGGCGCATGTTGGCGAGTATGTCCAGGCCCTCGATATAGCTCTGGGCGCGCTGCTTGGGCCCGGAAATGGCCACCCAGCCGGAGCGGAAACCGGCCACCCGGTAGGACTTGGACAGGCCGTTGAAGGTCAGGCAAAGCACGTCCGGCGCCAGCGAGGCGGTGGATATGTGCTGGGCCTCGTCGTAGAGGATCTTGTCGTAGATCTCGTCGGAGAACAGCACCAGGTTGTGCTGGCGCGCCAGTTCGACGATGTCTTCCAGTACCTGCTTGGAATAGACCGCGCCGGTCGGATTGTTCGGGTTGATCAGCACCAGCGCCTTGGTGTTGGGGGTGATCTTGGCGCGTATGTCGGCGATATCGGGAAACCAGCCGGCCTGCTCGTCGCACAGGTAGTGCACCGGCTTGCCGCCGGAAAGCGCCACGGCGGCGGTCCACAGTGGGTAGTCGGGAGCCGGAATCAGCACCTCATCGCCATTGTTGAGCAACGCCTGCATGGCCATGACGATCAGTTCGGAGACGCCGTTGCCCAGGTAGATGTCCTCGATGCCGACGCCGTCCACCTGCTTCTGCTGGTAGTACTGCATCACCGCCTTGCGGGCGCTGAACAGGCCCTTGGAGTCGCTGTAGCCCTGGGCGGTCGGCAGGTTGCGGATCACGTCCTGGAGGATTTCCTCGGGGGCTTCGAAACCGAACGGTGCCGGGTTGCCGATGTTCAGCTTGAGGATGCGATGGCCTTCCTCTTCCAGGCGTTTGGCGTGCTTGAGCACCGGCCCGCGGATGTCGTAGCAGACGTTGGCGAGCTTGTTCGATTTGCTGACCTGCATGTGAGGAATCCCGAAATAGAGAACTCCCGCGTCAAACTGTGCCGCAGGCGTCGAGCAGTCGGCGCCTTGGCAGCTTGAAACACGGGTGACAGACTGGGCTCGAATGATACGTGGCAGCCCGACCTTGGCAAAGATCGCGGTCGGGCTTTTTTCAGTCGAGGAGAGAAGCTATGGACAAGCTTGAAAAACCCCTGGAGGCCTGGCGCGAAGAACTCAGCGAGGCGCAGTTCCAGGTCTGTCGCCTGGGCGGCACGGAGCGGGCCTTCACCGGCCAGTATCACGACTGCAAGACCCCCGGCACCTATCACTGCGCCTGCTGTGGGGAGGCCCTGTTCGATTCGCAGGCCAAGTACGATTCGGGCAGTGGCTGGCCCAGCTATTTTCAGCCGCTGGCTCCCGGCGCGATCGCCACACGCGAGGATTTCAGCCACGGCATGCACCGCATCGAAGTGACCTGTGCCAAGTGCGATGCCCATCTGGGACACGTCTTTCCCGATGGTCCGGCGCCGACTGGGCTGCGTTACTGCATCAATTCGCTGTCGCTGGATCTGCGGCCGCGGTAAGTCGCGCAGATGGGCGCTTAGCTGCGACGCAGCAGCGGCGCGCGCTGTTTCTGTGAAGTAGATTGCGCGCAATTTAATTGGGCGTTATCTTGCAGCTTAATTTTTACGCACTAAGGAAGGCTTTCATGAGCAATGAACTGTTCGATATTCCCGTCACCACCATCAAGGGCGAGCAGAAGACCCTCGCCGATTTCGCCGGCAAGGCGCTGCTGGTCGTCAACACCGCCAGCAAATGTGGTTTCACCCCGCAATACAAAGGACTGGAGAACCTCTGGCAGCAGTACAAGGACAAGGGTCTGGTGGTGCTGGGCTTCCCCTGCAACCAGTTCGGCAACCAGGAGCCGGGCAGCGAGGGGGCGATTTCCGAGTTCTGCGAGCTGAATTTTGGCGTGAGCTTCCCGCTGTTCAAGAAGGTCGATGTCAACGGCAGCGACGCCCATCCGCTGTATGTCCAGCTGAAGAAGCGCGCTCCTGGCTTGCTCGGCAGCCAGGGCATCAAGTGGAACTTCACCAAGTTCCTGGTCAGCGCCGATGGCCAGCAGGTCAAGCGCTTCGCGCCGACGACCAAGCCCGAAGACCTGAGCGCCGAGATCGAAGCCTTGCTCGAGTGATGCCAGTGTCAGGAGTCGAAGATCCGCTGAGCCTGGATACTCAACTTTGCTTCAAGTTGTATGCGGCCTCGCGGGCGGTGACCCGGGCCTACAAGCCGATGCTCGAGCGCCTGCAGCTGACCTACCCACAGTATCTGGCGATGCTGGTGCTGTGGGAATGGCAGGCCAAACCGCCCGAGCAGCCCACGGTCAAGGCCCTGGGCGAGCGCCTGCTGCTCGATTCCGGCACCCTCACGCCTATGCTCAAGCGCCTGCAGCAGTTGGGGCTCTTGGTGCGCCAGCGCTCGGCAGAGGACGAGCGCGAGCTGCACTTGAGCCTGACCGAGGCCGGCTGCGCCTTGCGCGAACAGGTCTTGCCGTTGAAGCAGGCGCTGCTGTGCGAGCGCGATCTCGACCCGGCCGAGGTCGTCGAGCTACGCAGTCAACTGAGTCGGGTGCTCGAGCGACTCATCCGCCTGACTTAGGTCGCAGCCACTGCTCGAGCAGGCAGGCCAGGTCTTCGCGGCGGAAGGGTTTGGCCAGATAGTCGTCCATTCCGGCCGCCTTGCAGCGTTCGCGCTCGTCCGGCAGGGCATTGGCGGTGAGGGCGATGATCGGCAACTGCTGCCGGCCCGGCGCCTGGCGAATACGCGTGCTGGCTTCGTAGCCATCCATGACCGGCATGTTGCAATCCATCAGGATCAGGTCGACCGGCTGCTGTTCCAGCAGGCTGAGCGCCTCGGCGCCATGATTGGCCAGCAGCACCTCGCAACCCAGCTTGGCCAGCATGCCCTTGGCCACCAGCTGGTTGACCGGGTTGTCCTCGACCAAGAGTACGCGCGCCGCGCGTTTCAGTGGTTGGTCGGTCGGCGGCAGGCTGGGCGCGGCCGGCGCCGCCTGTCCCAAAGCTTGGCTGAGCGCCTGGAGCAGCGCCTGGCGCGATAGGGGGCGGGCGAGTTGGATGATCGGCGCCAGTTGTTGCACCTGCTCGCTGGGTAGGAAGCTGCCATAGGCGGTCACCAGCAGGAATGGCACCGGGCAAATCGGGCGCAGCTCCTGCAGGGTCTCCGGGCAATCGCTGATCAGCAGCTCGGCGTCGAGGCCGGACACGTCTGCCGTGCTGTCCAGATGTCGATAATCCAGGCCCCAGTGTGGCAGCCAGGTCGCGAGCATTTCGCCGAGTCCCGAGCCGGCGGGGCACAGGGCGATCACCCGGGCCGAGAGCTGCGCGGCTTGCGCGGTGGGTGCTTGGCTGGGCAGCGGTAGCTGGGCGCTGAACTGGCTGCCGTGGCCTTCCTCGGAGTGCAGCTGCAGTTGGCCGTCCATGGCTTCACACAGGCGCCGGGCCAGGGCCAGGCCCAGTCCGGTGCCGCCGAACTGGCGGGTGATGGCGGCGCCGGCCTGGGTGAAGGGTTGGAAGATGCGCGCCTGGGCCTCGGCGGCGATGCCGATGCCGGTGTCGCGGACGATGATCTCGACAGCCCCGGTGTGGCTCTTGACGATGAGGTCGACACGGCCGACGCGGGTGAACTTGAGCGCGTTGGACAGCAGGTTGCTGACGATCTGGCGGACCCGCGTCGGATCGCCGAGGACCTGGGCCGGCAGATGGGGATCGATCAGGCAGGTCAGCTCCACCCCCGGCGCGGCATTTTGCGAGAGCAGACTGGCCGTATCCTCGACCAGGCTGCCCAGGTCGAAGGGGATGCGCTCCAGTTCGAGCTGGCCGGCTTCGAATTTGGACAGGTCGAGAATGTCGTTGAGCAGCTCGACCAACACCTTGCCGGAGTCATGGGCGATCGACAGTTGCTGGCGTTGCTCCTGGCTCAGGGGGCCATCGAGCGAGAGCGCCAGCATGCCCAGCAGGCCGTTGAGGGGGGTGCGGATCTCGTGGCTCATGTTGGCCAGAAACGCCGAGCGGGCCTGGGCCATGTCCAGCGCGGTGCGGCGCGCCTGTTCCAGTTGCTGGTTGGAGTCGCGCAGCCTGGCATTGGCGGCCTTGAGTTCGGCGGTGCGGGCGGAAACGATATTCTCCAGTTCGCCCAGGTAGTCGGTGAGTCGATCCTCGGCGTCACGCCTTTGCTCGATCTGGGTGGCCAGGCTGGCGAACTGACGGTTGGTGGCATCGACCAGAAGGCCGATTTCATCGCGCTCGTGACCGGGCGGGCAGGGCAGCCTGGTCCGGTTTGGGGTGGCCGGATCACGGTCGCTGACCGCGCCGATCAGCTTGACCAGAGGCTTTGTCAGGATGAAATAGAAGAGCACCAGCAGAATCAGCGAAAGCAGCAGGCTGCGGGTGAAGCCGGTGGCCAGGGTCAGCATGGCGCGGCGCAGGAAATGGCTGCCGAAGGCGTAGGTGTCGATGTCCAGATGCAGCACGCCGAGCGCTTCTTCCGGCGAATGGCTGACGAACAGGGGGCTGTCGAACTGTCGGCGGGCGCCGAACAGGTAGTCGCTGAGTATGCGCCAGCGGCTCTCCGCGGCGGGGCGGTTGACGCTGGCGAGGGTCAGGCCGCTGTTATCGATGATCTGCGCACCTATCACCGCCGGCGAGCGCAGCAGGCCGAGGACCAGTTCCTGGGCCAGTTCGGCATCGATGTTGTAAGCGATGCGCGCGGCGGGGTTGTGGCTGATTTCCAGCAACGCGTGGATTTCGCGGTCAATGGACGCATCTTCGCTCGTGTAATCGATGCCCACCTGCACCAGGCTCAGCACGGTACCGAGAAGAAACGCCACCAGTACCGTCAGGCCGGCCTGCTTGAAGGAAAGGCGCTGGGTGAGCGATATATCCATGACTGCTTATTGTCTCGTTTCCGTGCGCGGGCAAGGATAGCCCTTAACACCCTCGGTCGGCAGAGGGGTGGCGAATTTCAGCGGCCAGGCATCTGTGCTGCGTCATCCTCAGCGGGCGGGGCAGGGCGCCGGCAGCGGCGGCCGCCGGAGTGCGCGGTTTCAGGTCCTGCTGCCGAGCTTGCTCAGCATCTTTTCTTCACCCGGCAGCACGGCCTGCAGCGAGGGGCGCGCCCGCACTCGGGCATAGAGGGCCGCCAGATTGGGCCAGCGCTGGGCATCCAGCTGTTCGTTGCCGTGCTGCATATTGACCAGCTGGCTGGCGATGGCCAGGTCGGCCAGGGTCAGCTGGTCGCCGACGAAGTAATGGGCCTCGCCGAGGGTTTTCTCCAAATAGTCGAAATGCGCCGGTAGTTTCTCGTTGAGCGCGGCCTGAACCGCGTCTTCGTCGCACGGCTGGCCCATGCTTGGCTTGAGTGTGCGGTTGCGGAAGATGGTGAAGGTGCACAGCGGCGCCAGCTCATAGTCGGCATATTTCTCCAACCAGCGAACCCGGGCGCGCTGCTCGGCGCTTTCACCCAGCAGGCGCGGCCGCTCGGGGTATTTGTCTTCGAGGTACTGGCAGATCACGCTCGAGTCGGCGAGGCTGAAGTCGCCATCCTTGAGTGCCGGAATGCGCCCCAATGGATTGAGCTCGAAATACCAGGCCGGTTGGGCGAAGGGCAGAATCATCTCCAGTTGATAATCCAGTCCCTTTTCCAGCAGGCACAGACGTGCCTTGCGAACGAAGGGCGACAGCGGGGCGCCGAGAAGGGTCAGAGTCATGATTGCTCCCTGTGTGAGCGGAACGGCTGCAGGCGGCCGTTCTCAGTCGTAGATGTTTTTCTTCTTCCAGCCCATGTCCTCTTCCAGGCTGTCCAAGCCCTTGGTCAGCTCGCTCGGTTCCTCGACCGCCGGTTTTTCCTGGCTCAGCACCATGGCGTTGGCTTGCGCCAGCAGCCGCTCGAAGTCCGCAAGGGCGGTCTTGTAGCGGGAGGGGTCGGGCTGTTTGCGCAGGTACTGCACTCCGCGTTCGAAGGCCAGGCGGGCCTGGCCCGGCTGACCTTGTTTCAGCGCTTGCTGGCCGAGGTTGCTGAAGAATTCGATGTGCAGTTGCGTGAGCATGTGGCGGGTTTCGTTCAGCCAGTGCTTGCCTTCGTGGGGGCTGAGCAGGCCATCCTGTACGCAGCGTGTGATCAAGGCGTGCAGGTTCTCCAGTTGAAAACGCACTTCCTTGGCTTTGACTTCGGTGAGGATGGGTTGCGGTGCGTTGCGCACCGCAATCGACTGATCCTGAGCGACGAGGGCGCGCAGCTCCTGTAGCAAGGTTGGATTGACGCTGGCCTTGTCGACGGCCAGCAGGCGCTCGCTATAGTGCAGTTGCAGGCGGCTCAGCAGGAGTTTCAGCGCGGGTGTCATCAACTGGCCGGGCAGGGTCTCGGAGAGATCGGTGCTGCGGCGCAGGCGGTCGGTAAGGTCGGCTTTCAGGCGCGCCTTTTCCAGTCGGTTGTTTTCGACCATGTGATTGATGTAGGCGATGGCGATCAGGATGGCAATGCCGCCTACGATCAGCAGGGTAATCACGAGGGGGGACATCGCTACAACCTCTCGACCGCTGGTTTTTCGCCCGAGTGTAGTGTGTTAGCTGCAAAGCTCATAGCGCTTCATCATGTTCTGGTCTGAAGTCTTTGATTTTAAAAAAAAATTATGGGGAGGTTGACGATCGGAAAAAGCCTCCCTAGAATGCGCGCCACTTCCGCGGCAATGGCTTCATGGCCGCTGCGGGAAGCCGGC
>JBFHKK010000111.1:0-7535 GCA_041595475.1 Pseudomonas sp.
ACTTGGCCGAGCAGCTGGCCGGGGCACTGCCCGCCGGCGGCCTGCTGCTGGGCCTGGCCAGCATCCCCTGGCGCGAGGCCTGGAAGTACGGCGAGCGCGCCTACCGCTACTGCCAGCACGACCTCGGTCATGCCCTGGCGGCCCTGGCCATCGCCGCCAGTGCCCTGGGCTGGCAGGTGCGGCTGCTGCGTGGCATCGCCGAGGCGCGTCTGGATGGCCTCCTGGGGCTGGATCGCGAGAGTTTCGCCGAGGCCGAGCACGGCGACTGCCTGCTCTGGGTCGGCCCGGCCGAGGACACCGAGTTCGCCGTGCCGAGTAGCCTGGTGGACGCCATCGCTCGGCTTGATCTGCTCGGCGCGCCCAATCGCCTGTCGCGCGACTATCGTGCCTGGCCGGAGCTGGCCGGGGTCCAGGCGCTGTGCCGGGCGCCGGCGCTGGCGGCGGCGAGTTGGCGCAGCGAAATGGGGCGCCTGGCGGTGGACAACCCCGGCCTGCCGCTGCGGCCGATCCTGCATCGGCGGCGCAGCGCCCAGGCCATGGACGGCAGGAGCGGCATTCAGGACGAATTGCTCCTGGCCTGGCTGCGTCGGCTGATGCCGCAAGCCTCGCCGGTGCCGCTGGCGGTGAGCGGCGAGCCGGCGGCGGTCGATCTGCTGCTGTTCGTCCACCGGGTGCAGGGCCTGGCGCCGGGGCTGTACTGGCTGGCGCGCTGCGATGGCCAGATTCAGGCCGGGCTGCGCGCGGATTTTCTCTGGCAGCGGGTCGATGCCGAGTTGCCCTTGTACCGCCTGCTGGAGGGCGATGCCCGCGGCCTGGCCGGCTTCCTCTCCTGTGGCCAGGACATCGCCAGCGACGGCTGCCTGGCCGTGGCCATGCTGGCGCGCTTCGATCAGGCGCTGGAGCAGGGTCCCTGGCGCTACCCACGGCTGTACTGGGAGTGCGGCCAGCTCGGCCAGTTGCTCTATCTGGAGGCCGAGGCGGCGGGGCTCTCGGCCACCGGCATCGGTTGCTACTTCGACGATGCGCTGCATGAATGCCTGGGTATAGCCGACAGCCGCTGGCAAAGCCTTTACCATTTCACCCTGGGCCGCGCGGTGTGGGACCCGCGTCTATCGTCCCTGCCGGCCTATCCCGAGCCCCGCTTGCCGCCACGCTAGGTATCTTTAGGAGAACACGCATGAGTCAGGTACTGGACGAACTGGTTGCCCTGCTGAGCCTGGAGACCATCGAGGAAAACCTGTTTCGCGGCCTCAGCCAGGATCTGGGCTTTCGTCAGCTGTTCGGCGGCCAGGTGCTCGGCCAGTGCGTCTCGGCGGCCAGCCACACGGTCGAGGCCAGCCGCCAGGTGCACTCGCTGCACGGCTACTTCCTGCGCCCGGGTGACGCCAGCTTGCCGGTGGTCTACCAGGTCGACCGGGTGCGCGACGGCGGCAGCTTCAGCACCCGGCGGGTGATGGCGATCCAGAAGGGCCAGCCGATCTTCTCCTGCAGCGCCTCCTTCCAGTCCGACGAGCGGGGTTTCGATCACCAGAACCTGATGCCCGAGGTGCCCGGCCCCGCGGATCTGAAATCGGAGACCGAGCTGGCGCGCCAGGTGGCCGACGCCCTGCCCGAGCGCATCCGCCAGCGCGCGGTGAGCGACAAGCCGATCGAGATCCGCCCGGTCACGGTCGACAACCCCTTCGCGCCTTCGCCGCGCGAGCCGGTCAAGTACGTCTGGTTCCGCGCCAGCGGCGAGCTGCCGGACGATCCGCAGTTGCACAAGTACCTGCTGGCCTACGCCAGCGACTTCAATTTGCTGACCACCTCGATGCTGCCCCACGGTGTGTCGGTCTGGCAGAAGTTCATGCAGGTCGCCAGCCTCGACCATTCCCTCTGGTTCCACGGCAACCTGCGCATGGACGACTGGCTGCTCTACGCCATGGACAGCCCCTGGGCCGGCAATGCCCGCGGCTTCGCCCGTGGCAGCGTGTTCAATCGCCAGGGCCAGCTGGTCGCCTCGGTGGCCCAGGAAGGGCTGATCCGCCTGCGTGAGGACTGGCAGTGAAACTGGCTGCCGCGCGCCACTGGGTGTTCGACATGGACGGCACCCTGACCCTGGCCGTGCACGACTTCGCCGCCATCCGCCGGGCGCTGCAGATCCCCCCCGAGGCGGACATCCTCCAGCATCTGGCGGCGCTGCCGGCCGAGGAGGCGAGTGCCAAGCACGCCTGGCTGCTCGAGCACGAGCGCGAACTGGCGGTGGGCGCGCGCGCCGCGCCCGGCGCCGTTGAACTGGTGCGCGAGCTCAGGGCGCGCGACTGCCGGCTCGGCATCCTCACCCGCAACGCCCACGAACTGGCCCTGCTGACCCTCGAGGCCATCGGCCTGGGCGACTGTTTCGCCAGCGCCGATGTGCTCGGCCGTGGCGAGGCGCCGCCCAAGCCCGATCCCGGCGGCTTGCTGCAGCTGGCCGCGCGCTGGCAGGTGGCCCCGCGCGAGCTGGTGATGGTCGGCGATTTTCGCTTCGACCTGGAATGCGCCCGCGCCGCCGGCGCCTATGGGGTGCTGGTCAACCTGGCGGACAATCCCTGGCCCGAGCTGGCCGATCATTTCGTCGAGGACTGCGCCGCGCTGCAGCGGGCGCTATAGGCGTCCGGCGTGGTCGATTCCAGATCGGCCAGAATCGGGCAGTCGGGGCGCTGGTCGCCCTGGCAGCTGTGCATCAGCGCCTGCAGGGTGTCGCGCAGACCGGTGAGTTCGGCGATCTTCAGGTTGAGCTCGGCGATATGCCCGGCGGCCAGGGCCTTGACGTCGGCGCTGGCGCGCTCGCGGTCCTGCCACAGGGCCAGCAGCTGAGCCACCTCGGCCAGGGAGAAGCCCAGGTCGCGGGCGCGCTTGATAAAGGCCAGGCGATGCAGGTCCTGCGCGCCGTAGCGGCGGTAGCCGCTGCCTGAGCGGCTGGCCGCCGGCAGCAGATCGATGGCTTCGTAGTAGCGGATCATCTTGGCGCTCAGGCCGGTCTTTTTCGCCGCTTGGCCGATGTTCATGACGACTGCTCCTCGGTCTTGGGCTTCCAGGTCTTGAGCAGCAGGGCGTTGCTCACCACGCTGACGCTGGAGGCGGCCATGGCCGCGCCGGCGATCATCGGGTTGAGCAGCCCGGCGGCGGCCAGGGGGATGCCGACCAGGTTGTAGATGAAGGCCCAGAACAGGTTCTGCTGGATCTTGCGATAGGTGCGCCGGCTGATCTCCAGGGCCGCCGGCACCAGGCGCGGGTCGCCACGCATCAGGGTGATGCCGGCGGCCTGCATGGCCACATCGGTGCCGCTGCCCATGGCGATGCCGACGTCGGCGGCGGCCAGGGCCGGGGCATCGTTGATGCCGTCGCCGACCATGGCCGTGACGCCGCGGGCCTTGAGCTGGCCGACCAGCGCCGACTTGTCGGCCGGCAGCACCTCGGCGTGCACCTGCTCGATGCCCAGGGCCGCGGCCACCGCCGCGCAACTGCCGCGGTTGTCGCCGCTGATCAGGTGGCTGTCGATGCCGCGTGCGCGGAGGTGCGCGACTGCCTCGGCGGCGCCGTCCTTGAGGCTGTCGCCGAAGGCGAACAGGCCGAGCACGCGCGGCTGTGGGGCCTGTTCCAGCAGCCAGGACAGGGTGCGGCCCTCGGCCTCCCAGGCGCGCGCCTGTTCGGCCAGGGCGCCGGGCTGCAGCGCGCTGTCGGCGAGCAGGCGGCGGTTGCCCAGGGCCAGGCGCCGGCCGTTCAGGCTGCCGGCGATGCCGCGCCCGGCCAGGGCCTGGCTGTCGCCGATCTCGGGCAGTTCGAGGCCGCGCTCGCTGCAGGCCTCCAGCACCGCCTTGGCCAGCGAGTGCTCGCTGCCGCGCTGCAGGGCGCCGGCCAGGCGCAGCAGCTGCGCCTCGTCGCCTTCCGTGGCCTGCAGGTGAACGATCTTGGGCGCGCCGGAGGTCAGGGTGCCGGTCTTGTCGAAGGCCACCACCTGCACGCCGTGTGCGACCTCCAGGGCCTCGGCGTCCTTGATCAGGATGCCGTGGCGTGCCGCTACCCCGGTGCCGGCCATGATCGCGGTCGGCGTGGCCAGGCCCAGGGCGCAGGGGCAGGCGATCACCAGTACCGCCACTGCGTTGAGCACCGCCGTGGCCAGGGGCGCGCCGAGCAGCAGCCAGACCAGCAGGGTGCCCAGGGCGAACAGCAGCACGGCGGGGACGAACACCTGGCTGACCCGGTCCACCAGCTTCTGGATCGGCGCCTTGGCCGCCTGGGCGTCTTCGACCAGGCGGATGATCCGGGCCAGCACGGTTTCCGCGCCCAGGGCCCGGGTCTCGATCAGCAGGCGGCCCTCGCCGTTGATCGCCCCGGCCGTGACCGCATCGCCCGGCTGCTTGGCCTGGGGCAGGCTCTCGCCGCTGATCAGCGCCTCGTCGGCGTGACTCTGGCCTTCGAGCACCTGGCCGTCGACCGGGAAGCGCTCACCGGGCATGACCAGCACCTGGTCGCCGATCTCCAGGGCGCTCAAGGGCACCATCGCCTCGCGGCCCCCACGCAGACGCCGGGCCTGCTCCGGGCGCAGCGCCTGCAGGGCGCGGATGGCACTGCTGGTCTGGCGCTTGGCGCGGCTTTCCAGATATTTGCCGAGCAGGATCAGGGCAATGATTACCGCGGCCACCTCGAAATACAGCCCGGGCATGACCCCGGCCGGCGTCGCCATCCACTGGTACAGGCTCAGGCCGTAGGCGGCGCTGGTGCCGATGGCCACCAGCTGGTCCATGTTCCCGGCGCCGGCGCGCAGGGCCTGCCAGCCGGCGCGGTAGAAGCGCGCGCCGAGCAGGAACTGCAATGGCGTGGCTAATGCGAACTGGGCCCAGGCCGGCAGCATCCCGTGCAGGCCGAAGGGTTCGAGCAGCATGGGCAGCACCAGCGGCACGGCCAGGGCAATGGCCAGCAGCAGGTGCCAACGCTCGCGGCGCAGGCGCTGGTCGGCGGCGTCCGGCTCGGGGCGGCTGATGTCCAGCCGCCGCGCCTGGTAGCCGGCCGCCTCGATCGCCTGCAGCAGCGTCTGCACATCGGTGCCGGGCAGGATGCGCAGTTGCGCCTGCTCGCTGGCCAGGTTGACGCCGACCCGCAGCACGCCGGGCTGCCGGGCCAGGGCCCGCTCGACGCGGCCCACGCAACTGGCGCAGGTCATGCCGTCGATGGCCAGCTCCAGCGGCTGGCTGGGCACCTGGTAGCCGGCGTTTTCCACCGCGGCGATCAGGCCCGGCAGGCTCTCCGCCGGTGCCTCGATACGGGCCTGTTCGCTGGCCAGGTTGACGCGGGCGTCGGCAACGCCCGGCAGTTGCCGCAGGGCGCGTTCGACCCGGCCGGCGCAGCTGGCGCAGCTCATGCCGGCGATCGGCAGGTCGAAGGTGGT
The DNA here is from genome assembly GCA_041595475.1 of Pseudomonas sp. Lineage (GTDB taxonomy): Bacteria > Pseudomonadota > Gammaproteobacteria > Pseudomonadales > Pseudomonadaceae > Aquipseudomonas. The sequence continues at coordinate 5,411 of JBFHKK010000111.1, forward strand.
CTGATCGGTCATGGATCGGCTCTCCCGCTGATTTGCGCCTAGGATCAACCTTAACCCAAGGGCAAGGTCAAGGGGGCTTTGGCGGCTTGACCTTGCCGCCGGGGCAAGGCTGAAACTGGCAGCGGATCCAAACGAATCGGGGAGTGGAAGATGCAGATTCTCAAGGTGCAGGGGATGTCGTGCGGGCACTGCGTGCGGGCGATCACCCAGGCCATACAGGCACGCGACCCGGCCGCCGAGGTGCAGATCGATCTGGGCGCCGGCGAAGTGCGGGTTGGCAGCCGGCTGGCGGCCGAGGAACTGTGCGCGCTGATCGGCGCCGAGGGCTACCCGGCGCGCCTGGCCTAAAGTTGCCCGCCCGCCGTTTCAGCCGGCGGCGCGTTGCGCCGCGTCTGGCAGCCGGTGCGGCGCCTGCAGGCGCCGCTCGAGGGTGGCGACGAATTGGCGTGCTTCGATCTCGCTGCGAAAGCCGACGCGGATGTTGTCGACGCTCACCTGCCAGCGATCCTGGCGGCTGCTCGGGGGTTCGATGCGAATCTTCATGGCAGGCACCTCGCGCTGGCAGAGGCGTCAGTCTAGTCGCATCCGCTGAGTTGGCATTGATCTGGCTCAAACCGGCGACTGATGGTCGGGCTCACGGTTCATGCGCCGGGCGCTGGCGTTGCGGCTCAGGCTCACTGCCAGGCCGGCCAGGCGGGCGAAGTCGGCGGTCATGCCATTGTCGGCCGCCGGGCCGTCGGCCTGATCCTGGCAGATCTCCAGGCTGCCGAGCGGCCGGCCCTGCTCGTCGCTGAACGGCAGTATGCGGCGGCCGGATACCGGACGCGAGCCGGGTTCGGTGTGGCCGACCTCGAGCGGCAGGTGCAGCGGCGGCTCGAGCAGATCGATGGCCACCTGCAGCCGCGGCTCGAGGGCCTGCAGGCGCAGGCGCAGGTTCTCCAGGATGTCGGCCAGCGGCCGGCCGGCCAGCACCTGCTCGAGCAGGGCCGCGCGCGCTTGCAGCAAGGCTTGCGTCTGGTGCTGCTGATGCACCTCGCGCAGGCTGCCGCAGAGGTCGCCGTCGGGCTGGCGGCCGAGTTGCAGGTCGACCCAGCGCAGCCGGCCCTGGCGGCTGCGCAGGCGGTATTCGCCGCGCAGCACGCCTTGCCCCTGGGCGGCCAGGGTGGCGAGTTGCTGGTTCAGGCGCCGGCCGTCGCCGGGTTCGAAGAAGCGCGGCAGGGCCCGGCCCAGGCTCTCGTAGCCGGCGAAGCCGCTGAGCGTCTCCCAGGCCGGGTTGACGAACGTCAGATGGCCGCTGGCGTCACAGGCCACTATCACCTCGCCAAGGCGCTCGAGCAGCTCGCGGTAACTGGCCTCGCTGGCGCGCAGGTCGGCATCCAGCTGCTTCTGTTCGCTCAGATCGATATCGATGCAGAACAGCTGCGGCTGGTCATGGCTGTCGCGCAGCATGGCATGGCTCGAGTAGACCCAGACCCGGCTGCCGTCCTTGCGCTGCAGCTGGATTTCCGCCGGCGGAATCGCCGGGCCGCCGAGCAGCCAGTGATTGATCGCGCCGACCACCTGGCGGCGCGCCGGTGGCGGCACTATCAGCTCCTCCAGGCGCCTGCCCATCGCCTCCTGCAGGCTGTAGCCGTAGAGCTGGGCGCTGGCCTGGTTCCAGTAGATCACCCGGCGCTCGCGATCGTAGCCCTGCACGGCGATCCGCGGAATCTGCTCGAACAGTTGGCGAAAGCGCTGATTGCTGGTGCGCAGGGCGAGCTCGTCGCGGCGCTGCTGGCTGATGTCCTGCACGGTGCCGAGAATGCTGCCGTCTTCATCGGCCTCGCCGCGCAGCATCAGCCAACGGCTCTGCTGTTGCGCCGGCTGATGCAGGCGCGCGCTGACCGCCAGGGCTTCGCCACGCAGCAGCAGGGCGCGCATGGCGCGCTGCACGGCCGCCCGATCGGAGGGGTGCAGCCAGCCGAGCAACTGTTCGAGGCTGCTGTCGGCGCAACCCGGGTCGCGGCTGAACAGTTGCAGCGCTTCGGGACTCCAGTGAAAGGCCTCGCGGTATTCCCAGCTGCCCAGGGCGGCGATCTGCTGGGCCTGCTGCAGGCGCCGGGAATTCTGCTCTAGGGCGTCCAGC
>JBFHKK010000112.1:0-7529 GCA_041595475.1 Pseudomonas sp.
AGCATGGTCTTGCCGGCACCTGAACAGCCGACCACCGAAATACGGCGGCCAGGCGTGATCATCTGGTCGCCAGCAGATTCTTGCCACGAGCCACCGCGGCGCGTACCTGGTTCGGCGCGGTGCCGCCAATATGGTCGCGGGCATTCACCGAGCCCTCCAGGGTCAGCACGGCGAACACGTCCTGTTCGATCTGGTCACTGAACTGACGCAGTTCGTCCAGGCTCATCTCGGCCAGGTCCTTGCCGCTGTCCACACCATACTTCACCGCATGGCCGACGATCTCGTGGCAGTCACGGAAGGGCAGGCCCTTGCGCACCAGATAATCGGCCAGGTCAGTGGCGGTGGAGAAGCCGCGCAGCGCCGCCTCACGCATGATTTCGCGCTTGGGTTTGATCGCCGGAATCATATCGGCAAAGGCGCGCAGCGAATCGCGCAGGGTGTCGGCGGCGTCGAACAGCGGCTCCTTGTCCTCCTGGTTGTCCTTGTTGTAGGCCAGCGGCTGGCCCTTCATCAGGGTCAGCAGGCCGGTCAGGGCGCCGAACACCCGGCCGCTCTTGCCGCGCACCAGTTCCGGCACGTCCGGGTTCTTCTTCTGCGGCATGATCGAGGAGCCGGTGCAGAAACGATCCGGCAGGTCGATGAACTGGAACTGGGCGCTGGTCCAGAGCACCAGCTCCTCGGAGAAGCGCGACAGGTGCATCATCGCCAGCGAGGCGGCGGCGCAGAATTCGATGGCGAAGTCGCGGTCGGAGACGCCGTCCAGTGAGTTGCCGCCGACGCTGTCGAAGCCCAGCAGCTGGGCGCTGACGCCGCGGTTGATCGGGTAGGTGGTGCCGGCCAGCGCCGCCGAGCCCAGGGGCATGCGATTGGTGCGCTTGCGGCAGTCGATCAGGCGCTCGTAGTCGCGCGAAAGCATCTCGAACCAGGCCAGCAGGTGGTGGCCGAAGGTCACCGGCTGGGCGGTCTGCAGGTGGGTGAAGCCGGGCATGATGGTCTCGGCCTCGCGCTCGGCCTGCTCCAGCAGGCCCTGCTGCAGGCGGGTGATCTCGGCGAGGATGGCGTCGATCTCGTCACGCAGCCAGAGGCGGATGTCGGTGGCCACCTGGTCGTTGCGCGAACGCCCGGTGTGCAGCTTCTTGCCGGTGACGCCGATGCGCTCGGTGAGCTTGGCCTCGATATTCATGTGCACGTCTTCCAGGTCGACGCGCCAGTCGAACTGGCCGGCCTCGATCTCGCCCTGGATCTGCTTCAGGCCCTCGACTATGGCATCGCGCTCGGCGTCTGTGAGCACCCCGACCTGGGCCAGCATGCTGGCGTGGGCGATCGAGCCCATGATGTCGTGGCGGTAGAGGCGCTTGTCGAACTCGACTGAGGCGGTGAAGCGGGCGACGAAGGCGTCGACGGGTTCGCTGAAGCGGCCGCCCCAGGATTGGTTGGTCTTCTCGGTGCTCATGGATATCGCTCGGCTGGTGCGCGGGTTCGGGCCGGCTTCGCTGAAGCGGCCGGCATGGCAAAAAAGTCCGCCGATGATAGCAGGCCTGCGGAAATTTCGGCCTGTTCGGCCCGCCGCCAGCGCGCACTTGGCCTCCCGTGTGCCGGCCCAAGCCCTTCCCAAAGGGCCTGCGCGCGCGGAAACTGCGCCCAGGCCCGGATAAGGAGTCGAGATGAAAATGGATAAGGCACACCAAGACGATTTCTTCGTCCCCGAGCTGTGCCAGCCCGAGGCGCTGCTGAGCATGGTGGTGCTGGCCGAACTGCTGGTGCTGGTGCTGGTGCTGGCCGAGCCGATGTTGGCGGGCTTCAACTGGGAACGACTGGCGCTGACCTCGCTGTTCGTGCAGTGGATAGTGCTGCTCTCGGCGGCCTTGCTGTGTCGCCTGCGGCCGCTGCTGGCGCGCCTGAACGCAGCCCTGGCCGGCGGCCTGTGCTGCGCCCTGGTGGTGGGCTTGACCCTGGCCTGCACGGCGATCGCCGACTATTTCGCCCTCGGCGGGCCGCTGCTGTCCAAGGGCGAGGTGAACCTCTACCTTCGTCATGCCCTGATCAGTCTGATCATGTCGGCGCTGCTGCTACGCTATTTCTATCTGCAGAGCCAATGGCGACGCCAGGAGCAGGCCGAGTTGCGCGCCCGCATCGAGGCGCTGCAGGCGCGGATCCGTCCGCACTTCCTGTTCAACAGCCTGAACAGCATCGCCAGCCTGGTCGCGCTGGATCCGCACAAGGCCGAGCAGGCGGTGCTGGATCTGTCCGACCTGTTCCGTGCCAGCCTGGCCAAGCCCGGCAGCCTGGTGCCCTGGCATGAAGAGCTGGCGCTGGCCCGCCGCTATCTGTCGATCGAGCACTATCGGCTGGGTGAACGGCTGCAGGTGCAATGGGAGGTTGAAGGGGTGCCGAGCGATCTACCGATTCCACAGCTGACCCTGCAGCCCTTGCTGGAGAACGCCGTGATCCATGGCATCCAGCCGCGCATCGCCGGCGGCCTGATCAGGGTCGAGGCCAGCTACCGCGACGGGGTCTTCTCGCTCTGCGTCAGCAACCCCTACGACGCGCCCCAGGAAGCACCGCCTTCGCGCGGCACGCACCAGGCCCTGAGCAACATAGACGCGCGCCTGGCCGCGCTCTTCGGCGAGCGCGCCAGTCTCAAGGCCGAGCGCCGTGACGGTCGCCACTTCAGCTGTCTACGCTATCCTTGTGCCAGACCCACGCAGGAATCCAGTGCCTTATGAATGTCCTGATCGTCGACGACGAACCCTTGGCGCGTGACCGCCTCAGTCGCCTGGTGAACGACATCGAGGGCTATCGCGCTCTCGAGCCGGCGGCGAGCAATGGCGAGGAGGCCCTGGCGCTGATCGACAGCCTCAAGCCCGACGTGGTCTTGCTGGATATCCGCATGCCCGGGCTCGACGGCCTGCAGGTCGCGGCCAAGCTCTGTGAGCGCGAGGCGCCGCCGGCGGTGATCTTCTGCACCGCCCATGACGAGTTCGCCCTGGAGGCCTTCAAGGTCAGTGCCTCGGGTTATGTGGTCAAGCCGGTGCGGCCGGAGAACCTGCAGGAGGCGTTGAAGAAGGCCGAGCGCCCCAACCGCGTGCAGCTCGCGGCCCTGACCCGGCCGGCTGCCGAAAGCGGCAATGGTCCGCGCACCCACATCAGCGCACGCACGCGCAAGGGCATCGAACTGATTCCCCTGGAGCAGGTGATCTACTTCATCGCCGATCACAAGTACGTGACCCTGCGCCACGACGAGGGCGAGGTGCTGCTGGATGAGCCGCTGAAATCCCTGGAAGACGAATTCGGCGAGCGCTTCGTGCGCATTCATCGCAATGCCCTGGTCGCGCGCGATCGCATCGAGCGCCTGCAGCGCACGCCGCTGGGCCATTTCCAGCTGTACCTCAAGGGCCTGGGCGATGAGGCGCTGGTGGTCAGTCGGCGTCACGTGGCCGGGGTCCGCAAGCTGATGCAGAGCCTTTAGCGCACGCGAGTCGCTGGTCGTTGCGGCGCCCCGGCTCGGTGAAATTCCCAACCCACCACGCCCGCGCAGGCCTGGCCCAGGCCGGCCTGTTATCATCCGCGGCAGTTCGTTTCCTGGAATTGCCCCATGCCCCGCGAAATCCGCATCGCCACCCGAAAGAGCGCCCTGGCCCTGTGGCAGGCCGAACACGTCAAGGCCCGCCTGGAGCTGGCCCATCCGGGCCTCAAGGTCAGCCTGGTGCCCATGGTCAGCCGCGGCGACAAGCTGCTCGATGCGCCCCTGGCGAAAATCGGCGGCAAGGGTCTGTTCGTCAAGGAGCTGGAGACCGCCCTGCTGGAAAACCAGGCCGACATCGCCGTGCATTCGATGAAGGATGTGCCCATGGATTTCCCCCTGGGCCTGGGCCTGTACTGCATCTGCGAGCGCGAGGACCCGCGCGATGCCTTCGTCTCCAATACCCATGAAAGCCTGGCGGCCCTGCCGCCCGGCAGCCTGGTCGGCACCTCCAGCCTGCGCCGCCAGGCCCAGCTGCTGGCACGGCGCCCCGACCTGCAGATTCGGTTCCTGCGCGGCAACGTCAACACTCGCCTGGCCAAACTGGATGCCGGCGAATACGACGCCATCATACTAGCGGCCGCCGGCCTGATCCGCCTTGGCTTCGCCGATCGCATCCGCGCCGCCATCGGCGTCGAAGACAGCCTGCCGGCCGGTGGCCAGGGGGCCGTGGGCATCGAGTGCCGCACGGCCGACAGCGAGATTCACGCGCTGCTGGCGCCGCTGCATCATGCCGACACCGCCCAGCGGGTGCTGGCCGAGCGGGCCCTGAACAAGCGTCTGAACGGCGGCTGCCAGGTGCCGATCGCCTGCTATGCGGTGCTCGAGGGCGGGCAGCTGTGGCTGCGCGGCCTGGTCGGTCAGCCGGATGGCGGTCAGCTGCTGCGGGCCGAGGGGCGGGCGCCGGCGGCCGAGGCCGAGCGCCTGGGCGTCGAGGTGGCCGAGGCCCTGCTGAGCCAGGGCGCGGCGGGCATTCTGCAGGCGATCTACGGCGAGGCCGCGCCCGAGTGAGCGGTTGGCGTGTGCTGCTGACGCGCCCGGTTGAGGAGTGCCAGGCGCTGAGCGCGATCCTGGCCGAGCAGGGCGTCTACAGCAGCTGCCTGCCGCTGCTGGCGATCGAGCCTCTGAGCGAGACGCCCGAGCAGCGCGCGACCTTTCTCGAGCTGGATCGCTACTGCGCGGTCATAGTGGTGAGCAAGCCGGCCGCCCACCTGGGGCTGCACCTGCTCGACCGTTACTGGCCGCAGCCATTGGCCGAGCAGCCCTGGTTCGCGGTCGGCGCGGCCACCGCGCAGATTCTCGAAGACTACGGTTTGCCGGTGTATCGGCCAGCGGGGCGGGAAGACAGCGAGGCGCTGCTCGAGCTGGCGCAACTGCAGCAGGTGCTCGCCGGCGCCTTCACTCCCAGGGTGCTGATCCTGCGCGGCGAGGGCGGTCGCGAGCTGCTCGCCGAGCGGCTGCGCGAGCGCGGCGTGCAGGTCGACTACCTGGCGCTCTATCGTCGGCGCTTGCCGAACTATCCGCCCGCCGCCCTGAGCGAGCGAATTCGTGCCGAGCGCCTGAACGCGCTCATGGTCAGCAGTGGTCAGGGCCTCTGTCATCTTCAAGAGATGGCGGGCCAACACTGGCCGGCCGTGGCTCGGCTACCCTTGTTCGTACCCAGTGCGCGCGTGGCCGAGCAGGCGCGGGCCGCGGGCGTCGAACATGTTGTGGACTGCCGCGGCGCCAGTGCCGCGGCCTTGTTGGCGGCGCTGCAGGCGCAGGCTGCCCCGGAACCCTAAGACGAAGGATGGATACGTGAGCGAAGCGACTTCCCCGAACGAGCAAGTGCAATCTGCGCCCGCCGCCGCGGTCGTGCAGCCGAACGCCCAGGCAGACGAACCGGCCAGGGCGGGCAGGGGCTGGGTGACGTTGCTGCTGGTGCTGGCCCTGTTGCTGGCGCTGCTGGGTGCGGCGGCGGGTGGCTGGAGTCTCTGGCAGCTGCGCGCTCTGGAGCGGCAGGATCAACAGCAGCTGGCGCTGCTGACCGCGGTGCGCGCCCAGGGCGAGGCGCTGGAGCAGCGCGCGCAGCAGTTCGACGCGCGCCTTCGCGCCCTGCCGGATGCCGCCGAGCTGGAACAGCGGCGCGGCCTGCTCGCCCGGCTGCAGGGCGACCAGCAACTGCTCAACCAGCGCCTGGAGACGGTCCTGGGCGCCAGTCGCCAGGACTGGCGGCTGGCCGAGGCCGAGCACCTGTTGCGCCTGGCTAGCCTGCGCCTGTCGGCGCTGCAGGATATCGCCAGCGCCGAGGCGCTGGTGGCGGCGGCCGACGAGATATTGCGCGACCAGAACGACCCGGCGGCCTTCGCCGCGCGCGAGCAGTTGGCCGCGAGCCTGGAAGCCTTGCGCACCACTCCCGATCCGGATCGCACCGGGCTGTTCCTGCAGCTTGGTGCCCTGCGTGACCAGGCGAGTCAATTACACGCCTTGAATCCGGTCTTCGAGGGCAACGGCGGGGTGCTCGGCGATCTGGCCGCCGAGGGTGACGGCAGCAGCTGGTGGGCCGACTGGCTGCAAACCTTGTCGCAGTATTTCCGCCTGGACTTCGACGCCGATCAGAACATTCGCCCGCTGTTGGCCGGGCAGAGCCTGGTGCAGGTCCGCCTGGCGCTGAGCCTGGCCCTGGAGCAGGCCCAATGGGCCGCCCTGCACGGCCATGGGGCGGTCTACCGGCAGGCGCTGTTGCAGGCGCGCGAGGTGCTCGATGGCCACTTCAGTCAGGACAACCCCGCCAGCCGGGCCCTGCGTGCGCGCATCGACGAGCTGATCGATAGGCCGATCGAGGTGGCGGTGCCGGATCTGAGCGACTCGCTCAGCGCGCTGCAGGCCTACCTCCAGCGCAAGGCCTCGGCGCGCGCGCAATTGGAAGGTGCGCCAGGGGCCGCCCAGGCGGCCGCGACCGAGGAGGAGGCCCGGCCATGAGACGCCTCTATCTGTTGCTCCTGGTGCTGGTAGCCGTCGGCGCCCTGGCCCTGCTGGGCCGAGCGGTCGTCGAGCACCAGGGCTATGTGCTCTTCGCCTATCAGGGCTTCCGCTTCGAGTCCAGCCTCTGGGCCTTCCTGGCTCTGGTGCTGGTGGTCTGGCTGCTGGTGTATCTGCTGCGCCTGCTACTGCGCCTGCTGCTGGTTTCGGGACGCCTGGTCAACCCCTGGTCGGGCCTGCATCGCCGGCGCCGGGTGCGTCATGCCTCGGAGCAGGGCTTTATCGACCTGGCCGAAGGTCGCTGGGTGCGCGCCCTGCGCCAACTGCGCCGGGCCGCCGAGGCCGATTCGCAGCCGCTGATGTATTACCTCGGCGCCGCCCGTGCGGCCAATGAACTCGGCCAGCACGAGGACAGCGATGCCTTGCTCGAGCGCGCCCTGGAGCGCCAGCCGGAGGCGGAGCTGGCCATCGCCCTGACCCATGCGCAGTTGCAGGCCGCCCGCGGTCAGCTCGACAAGGCGCGCGAAACCCTCGAAGTCATGGCTCAGCGCCATCCCCAGCAACGTCAGGTGCAACGCCAGTTGCAGCGCCTCTACCAGCAGATCGGCAACTGGTCGGGCCTGCTCGGCCTGTTACCGGATCTGCGCAAGCACAAGGCCCTGAGCGGCGCCGAGCTGGAGGTGCTGGAACGCCAGGCCTGGGCGGGTCGCCTGGCCGAGGCGGCCAATCCCGGCTCGGCCTCGGACGAAGAGGCCCTGGCCGAGCTGAAGAAGGCCTGGCAGCAATTGTCCTCCGCCCAGCGCCAGATGCCGGAACTGCTGGCGGTGTATGCCGAGCAGCTGCGCCGACTGGGTGCCGACGCGCAGGCCGAGGAGGTTCTGCGCCATGCCCTCAAGCGCGATTACCAGCCCAAGCTTGTGCGTCTCTATGGGCTGCTGCGCGGCCAGGAGCCGGGGCGGCAGTTGCAGGCGGCCGAAGCCTGGCTGGCAGACCATCCTCAGGACGCCGGACTGCTGCTGACCCTGGGTCGTCTGTGCCTGCAGAA
>JBFHKK010000113.1:0-7493 GCA_041595475.1 Pseudomonas sp.
CGCCGCAGCTGGCCTTCGAGCCCGAGGTCAATATCCAGCTTGGCGCCGCCTACCTGAGCCAGATCTACGGCCAGTTCAAGGGCAACCGCGTGCTCGCCTCGGCCGCCTACAACGCCGGCCCCGGGCGGGTGCGCCAGTGGCTGCGCGGCGCCGACCACCTGGCCTACGACGTCTGGATCGAGAACATCCCGTTCGACGAAACCCGCCAGTACGTGCAGAACGTGCTGTCCTACGCGGTGATCTACGGGCAAAAGCTCGATGCGCCGCAGCCGCTGCTCGGCTGGCACGAGCGCTACTTCGACGATCAGTGAGCGCGCCTCAGTCGAGCAGGGTCACGGCCATGCCTGGGCGCAACTCGCCAGTGCCGCACGCGATCAGGTTTTGGCCGAAGTAGACCTCGCCGTCGCGCTGGCGGTAAGTGCGTAGGGTGGCCAGCGGCTCGCCATCGGCGCTGCGCTCGCCGCTGTGCGGATCCAGGGTGGTCATGACGCAGCGCGAGCAGGGCTTGACCAGGCGAAACTCCACTTCGCCGATGCGAATGCGCTGCCAGCCATCCTCGGCGTAGGGCTCGGCGCCCTGCACCACCAGATTGGGGCGAAAGCGCAGCATCTGCAGTGGCCGGCCGACCCGCCGCGACAGATCGTCGAGCGAGGCCTGGCCGATCAGCAGCAGCGGAAAGCCGTCGGCGAAGCCCACCCGCTCGCCGATCTGTGCGTAGTCGGTGTCGATCTGCCGGGCGCGCGCCTCCGGCACCTGCACCAGCCGGCAGGCACGCCCGAGCCAGCGGCTCAACCAGTCCGCGGCCGCCGCGCCGGCATCCGGCACCTGCAGGCTGTCGCGCCAGATACTCACGTCGCGCAGCGCGGCCGCCTGCCCCGGCAGCTCGACGCGCAGCTCGGGCATCCCCGGCGCGCTCAGCAAGAGTGCATCAGTGCCTTGCCAGATGGCGCTCAGCGCGGTCATCTGCGGCAGCAGGCGCTGGGTCAGGAAGCGCCCGCTCTCGGCATCGACTAGCATCCAGCGGCGATCCCCCTCGATGCCCAGGGCATCCAGGCGCGCCGCCTGCAGGGCTTCACCGCGGGCGGATTTGAGCGGATAACGGTACAACCCGGAGAGCTGCAGCATGCATCGGTCTTCCCAAGACGAAAACGCCCTTATACGAGCTGCCCGGCGCGCCCACAAGCCCGCCCTGGGCATGACGGCGCTGGTGCTGCTGGCGGCCTGCAGCGGCAGCCCGCCGGAAACCCTGGGCCTGCACAAGGGCCGCCTGGCGCCCTGCCCGCCCTCGCCCAATTGCGTCAGCAGCCAGGCCGCCGAGCCGGCCCAGCACATCGCAGCGCTACCCCTGCAGGGCAGCCGGGAACAGACCCGCCGCCGCCTGCTCGAACTGATCCAGGCGCAGCCCCGGGCGCGGGTCAGCGCGCAGCAAGCCGGCTACCTGCGCGCCGAGTTCAGCAGCCTGGTCTTCAGGTTTGTCGACGATGTGGAATTTCTGATCGGCGAGCAGGCGGTCGAGGTGCGCTCGGCCTCGCGCCTGGGCCACGCGGATTTTGGCGTCAACCGCAGGCGCATCGAACGCCTGCGCGAGGGCCTCAGGCAGCCTTAGGCGTCGCCCTGCTCGGCCAGCAGGCGCTGGCGGACCACCTCGACCAGCTTGTCCGGCTGGAACTTGGAGAGGAAGGCGTCGCAGCCGACCTTCTTCACCATGGCCTCGTTGAAGCTGCCGGACAGCGAGGTGTGCAGCACCACGTGGAGATCCTTCAGGCGCGGATCCTTGCGAATCTCGGTGGTCAGGCGGTAGCCGTCCATCTCCGGCATCTCGGCGTCGGTGAACACCATCAGCAGCTTCTCGCTCAGCACCTCGCCGGCATCGGCCCAGCCCTGAAGCATCTGCAGGCCCTTGAGCCCATCGCTGGCCATGTGCAGCTTCAGCCCCAGTTGCGAGAGGGTATCGCGCAGCTGGTTACGCGCCACGCTGGAGTCATCCACCATCAGCACCTCGCGCCCGCGCGCGAGTTCGAGCACCGGATCGGCCAGGCGCTCGCCGGATATCTTGGTGTTGAACGGCACTATCTCCGCCAGCACCTTTTCCACGTCTATCACTTCCACCAGGGCCCCATCGACCTTGGTGATGGCCGTCAGGTAATGCTGGCGGCCGACCCCGCTGGGCGGCGGCTGGATCGCGTCCCAGTTAAGGTTGAGGATGCGCTCGACGCCGCCGACCAGAAAGGCCTGCACCGACCTGTTGTACTCGGTGACGATGATGGTGCTGCGCTCATCGGCCACCAGCGGGCGCATGCCGATGGCCTGGGACAGGTCGATCAGCGGCAGGGTCTGGCCACGCAGGTTGATCACCCCGCAGACGCAGCGGTGGCGCTGCGGTATCAGGGTCAGCTTGGGCATGTGCAGCACTTCCTGGACCTTGAACACGTTGATCGCGAACAGCTGCCGGCCACTGAGGCGGAACATGAGAATTTCCAGGCGGTTCTCGCCCACCAGTTGGGTGCGTTGATCCACCGAATCGAGAATGCCGGCCATCGTTTACTCCTGCCTTTAAGTCGCCTGCTGCACGGGGCCGCAATCCCCGCGTCAGGCTATCGACCAGGCCGGCGATTTCTCCAGCCTGGCCGCTTGCCATGATGCCCTGACGGCGGCCCCGATCGCCAGCCTGGCTGTCGACCCCGGCACATTGCACCACTGCGGCGCGCGCGCCTAGCGGTGGGCACCCTTAGGAGGCACTAGGGGAATCCCTGATACCGCACCTACCCGCCGTGACTGTATGGTCGCCGCACCAACCACCACGCTCGAGAGTCCCCCATGGTGTTCGCCTACTGCACCCTCTGGATCGGCATCGCCATAGTCCCGGCCGGACTGGCCCTGGGACAGCCCTGGCTGGCCGCCGGCGGCTGCGCATTGGCTGGCGCAGCCGCACTGTTTCTGCGCCCGCGTCCGGCGCCGCCGGTCAGCGCCCCTGCCCAGGTCGAGGAGGTGGTCAGCGCGCCGGCCGTCGAGCCGCTGCTGCTCGAACTGCTGCCGACCTGGAGCCAGAACCTCAGCCAGGTGCGCGGACTGGTCCAGGACAACATCCGCCAGCTGTTCGAGCGCTTCGACAGCCTCAGCCAGCGCCTGCGCCAGAGCCTGTCCAGCTCCGAGCAGGTGATCGGCGGCGACGGCATGGGCAGCAGCCTGCGCCAGGCCCAGGCGCGCCTGAACGAAGTGATCCAGGCCTTCCACGGCGCCAGCGCGCACAAGGCCGAGTTGCTCGGCACCATCGAACACCTCAACGACTACGCCAGCGAACTGCAGGCCATGGCCCAGCGGGTCCAGGATATCGCCAGCCAGACCAATCTGCTGGCCCTCAACGCCGCCATCGAGGCCGCCCGCGCCGGCGAACACGGCCGCGGTTTCTCGGTGGTCGCCGACGAAGTGCGCAAGCTCTCAACCCTCTCGGCCGAGACCGGCCAACGCATGGGCGCCAAGGTCGGCGAGATCAACCAGGCGATCCGCTCCACCGTCAGCGCCGCCCAGCAGATGGCCGGCACCGAGCAGAGCAACCTCAACTATCTCGACCAGATCGCCGGCCAGGTGATGCAGAGCCTCAACCAGAACCTCGCCGAGCTGTCCGCCACCTCCGAGCAGTTGCAGCAGGACACGCGCACCACCCAGAGCGACATCGAAGGCATCGTGGTCAGCCTGCAGTTCCAGGATCGCTCGGACCAGATGCTCGACCACCTGCAGAACGACCTGCAGCGCCTGCGCCAGGCGGTGGTCGATCAGGACCCCATAGTCACCGATCCGCAGCGCTGGCTGCGCGATCTCCGTCAACAGTTCACCACCGACGAGGAGCGTCAAGGCCAACGCCGCAGCGCGCCTGTCAGTGACGTGACCTTTTTCTGATCATCCGCCAGGAGGCCCTCCCATGACCGGCAAAACCATTCTTATCGTCGACGACTCCCTGTCCATGCGCCAACTGGTGAAGATGACCCTCACCGGCGCCGGGCACCAGGTCATCGAGGCGGTGGACGGCCGCGACGCCCTGAGCAAGCTCAACGGCCAGAAGATCAACCTGATCATCAGCGACGTGAACATGCCCAATCTCGACGGCATCGGCCTGGTCAAGGAAGTGAAGGCGCGCAACGACTACCGCTTCACCCCCATCGTCATGCTCACCACCGAGAGCGAGCAGAGCAAGAAGGCCGAGGGCCAGGCGGCCGGGGCCAAGGCCTGGATCGTCAAGCCGTTCCAGCCTCAGCAGTTGCTGGCGGCCGTCGACAAGCTGGTGGGCTGAGATGATCCAGCTCAGCCACGATCTGACCCAGCGACCGGCCCAGCTACGGCTGGCCGGGAGCCTGACCATCTACGAGGTGCGCGAGCTTCATGGCGCCCTGGTCGAACTGCTCGGCGGCGCCCCCGAGGCGTCCTGGCAGCTGAATCTGGGTGAGCTGGAAGAGCTGGACAGCGCCGGCGCCCAGCTGCTGCTGGCCCTGCAGCGCCACCTCAGCGACGCCGGCGCCGACCTGGAAGTCTGCAACGCCGGCGGCGCGGTGCTCGAACTGCTCGAACTCTTGCGCCTGCAGGCGCTCTACCCGGCCGTTATGCCGGCCAACCGCTGAGGACACCCGCGATGCTCAATGGCGACCAGTGGACCCAGCTGTTGCAGGGTTTTATCGAAGAGGCCCGCGACCTCAGCCAGCAGGCCGAGCAACAGCTGCTGGTGCTCGACCAGACGCCGGACGATCAGGACGCGATCAACGCCCTGTTCCGCGTCATGCACACCCTCAAGGGCTCGGCCGGGCTGTTCTCCCTGGCGCCGCTGGTGAACTTCACCCACCACCTGGAAAACCTGCTGATGGCGGTGCGCGACGGCGAGGGCGAACTGTCCTCGCCGCTGATCTCGCTGATGCTGCGCTGCCTCGACGAGATCGGCTCGATGATCGAGCTGATCGACGTCGCCAGCGGCGAACTGCAGGTGGACGAAACTCATCAACAAGAGTTGCTGGCGGCGCTGGCCGAATATGTCGCGCCGCCAGCGAGCCACGAACAGCCCAGAGAGCTGGCCAGCATCCCACGCGGTCAAGTGGAGCGGCTGGCGAGCAATCCCATCGACCGCGCCTGGCATATTTCCCTGCGCTTTCACCGCGAGCTGCTGCGCAACGGCTTCGATCCGGCGGCCTTTCTGCGCTATTTGGGTCGGCTGGGCGAGATCCAGCACCTGCAGGTCATCGATGAGGCCTTACCGACGCTGGCAGCACTGGATCCGGAGAGCTGCTACCTGGGTTTGGAACTGGACCTGTGCAGTTCGGCCAGCAAGACCCAGATCGAGGAGGTGTTCGAGTTCGTCCGCGATTTCTGTACCCTGCGCATCCTGCCGCCGGACAGCGCCCTGAACGATTACATCCAGCTGATCCAGGAGTTGCCGGAAAGCGATGCGCGCATCGGCCAGATCCTGGTCGACAGCGGTTTGCTCACCGAACAGGAGCTGGCCGAGGGCCTGACCCTGCAGCAGGCGCAGGATGATCAGCCGAAGAAGCCGCTCGGCACCCTGCTGGTCGAGGAAGGCCTGGTCGCGCCCCGGGCGGTCAATGCCGCGCTGCACAAGCAGCAGGCCACCCGTGACAAGCAGCAATCCGTACGCGACAAGCGCGCCCAGGAAAGCAGCCAGATCCGCGTGGCCGCGCACAAGCTCGACGAGCTGATCAACCTGGTCGGCGAACTGGTGATCAGCGCCGCCGGCGCCCAGCTGCGCGCCCGCTCCCACGGCGACGATGGCTGCATCGAGACCACCCAGGCGGTCAACCAGCACGTCGAGCAGATCCGCGAGGCGGCCCTGAAGCTGCGCATGATCGAGATCGGCGAGACCTTCAATCGCTTCCATCGGGTGGTGCGCGACGTCAGCCAGCAACTGGGCAAGGACATCCGCCTGGAGATCCGCGGCGCCGACACCGAACTGGACAAGTCGGTGATCGACAAGCTCGCCGACCCCCTCACCCACCTGGTGCGCAACGCCATGGACCACGGCATCGAGCCGGCCGAACAGCGCCTGGCCGCCGGCAAGCCGGTCGAGGGCCAGCTGCGCCTGAACGCCTATCACGAGTCGGGGATGATCGTCATCGAGGTGGCCGACGACGGCCGCGGCCTGAACACCGCGAGGATTCGCGAGAAGGCCATCGAGCGCGGTCTGATCGAGCCCCAAGCCCAGCTGGCCGACGCCGACATCCACGCGCTGATCTTCGCCGCCGGCTTCTCCACCGCCGACAGCGTCTCCGACCTGTCCGGCCGCGGCGTCGGCATGGACGTGGTGCGCAGCGCCATAGACGCGCTGCGCGGCAGCATCGAGATCGAATCCCGGCCCGGCCAGGGCAGCACCTTCCGCATCCGTCTGCCGCTGACCCTGGCGATCATCGACGGCTTCCTGGTGAGCCTCGGCGAGGAGCATTTCGTCATTCCGCTGGACATGGTCACCGAGTGCCTGGAGCAGGACGACGCCCAGCTCGACGGCACCTATGGCTACCTCAACCTGCGCGGCAAACCCCTGCCCTGCCTGTCCCTGGCCGCCCACTTCGATCTGCCGCAGCGCGCCAGCAAGCGCCGCAATATCGTGGTGGTCAGCCAGGGCCGGCAGCAGGCCGGGCTGATCGTCGACCACCTGCACGGCGAGCTGCAAACCGTTATCAAGCCCCTCGGCCCCCTGTTCCAGCATCTGCAGGGCGTCGGCGGCTCCACCATTCTAGGCACTGGGCAAGTCGCCCTGATCCTGGATATCCCCAGCCTGTTCCGCCACCTGCAAAGCCAGGTCACGGCGGCCAACGCCGATTCGCGCGCGCATCAAAACCGCTCAGAAATCAGCGGTTAGCACGGAGACAACAAGTATGAACTTCCTCAGCAATATGAAAATCGGCGTGCGCCTGGGCCTGGGCTTCGGCCTGCTCACCGTCCTCCTGGGCCTGATCGGCTTCTTCGGCATCCGCGAGACCTCGACGATCAATTCCTCGATCAACGATGTGGTCTACGAACGCTGGCCGCGCGCGCAAATTGGCTACCAGATGATCGGCGACCTGCACAGCATCGCCCGCCGCGCCTACACCTCGGTGGCCATCGACGACCCGCAAATTTCCAAAGAGGACGCGGAAGTCGCGCTCCAGCGTGCCTCTGACCTCGAACAGAAGTTGCAGAAACTCAACGGCATGGGCCTGAGTGAAAAGGCCAAAGCACTGATGCACGAGTTTCCGGGCCAACGAGACGAAGTACTGGCTCATCTCAAGCGCACCTTCGAGTTGAACGAAACCGACAAGTCCGCCGCCGCGCTTTACATGGTGTCCGACCTGCGGCCGTCGATCGGCCGTGCGCAAGCCACTCTGGATAGCGTCATCAGCTATCAAAGTGAATTGATGGATGCCGCCGGGCAGGAGACCGATGCCATTTACGCATCTGCCGTTAAAAATATCGTCGGCATGAGCCTAGTCGCCGTGTTTTTCGCCGTCCTGATCGCCGTC
>JBFHKK010000114.1:0-7434 GCA_041595475.1 Pseudomonas sp.
AGCCGCTGCTGATCACCGGCCTGCAGGCCGGCGGCCAACTGACCACCACCACCGAAGTCGACAACTGGCCCGGCGATGTCGAAGGCCTGACCGGTCCGGGCCTGATGGAGCGCATGCAGAAACACGCAGAGCGCTTTGCCACCGAGATCGTCTATGACCACATCCACACCGCCGAGTTGCAACAGCGGCCGTTCGTCCTCAAGGGCGACAGCGGTACCTACACCTGCGACGCCCTGATCATCGCCACCGGCGCCTCCGCCCAGTACCTCGGTCTGCCCTCCGAGGAAGCCTTCATGGGCAAGGTCGTATCCGCCTGCGCCACTTGCGACGGCTTCTTCTATCGCAACCAGGTGGTCTGCGTGATCGGTGGCGGTAACACAGCCGTCGAAGAGGCCCTGTACCTGTCCAACATCGCCAGGGAAGTCCACCTGATCCATCGCCGCGACAAGCTGCGCGCCGAGAAGATCCTCCAGGACAAGCTGTTCGACAAGGCGGCCAACGGCAACATCCGCCTGCATTGGAACCATACGCTCGATGAAGTCCTGGGCGACGCCAGCGGGGTCACCGGCGTGCGCCTGAAGAGCACCCTCGGCGAGCAAAGCCAGGAATTGGCGCTGGCCGGCGTCTTCATCGCCATCGGCCACAAGCCCAACACCGACCTGTTCCACGGCCAGCTGGAAATGCGCGATGGCTATCTGCAGGTCAGGGGCGGCAGTGAAGGCAACGCCACCGCCACCAATATCCCCGGGGTGTTCGCCGCCGGCGATGTGGCCGATCACGTCTATCGCCAGGCGGTGACCTCCGCCGGCGCCGGCTGCATGGCGGCACTGGATGTCGAGAAATACTTCGAAGACCTCTGAGACGAAAATGGCGGGCGCAAGGCGTCCGCCCTGCCCCGAACCTGCTGGCTACCGGCAATGCTGACCTGGCTTGATCGCGAATCGCTGACCTTCCCGCCGCTGGACAAGGCCCTGCGCGAACCCAATGGACTGCTGGCGGCCGGCGGCGATCTGCGCCCCGAGCGCCTGATCCAGGCCTATCGGCATGGCTGTTTCCCCTGGTACCAGGAGGGCCAACCTATCCTCTGGTGGTCGCCCGACCCGCGCACGGTGCTGTTTCCCGCCGAATTGCATCTCTCCCGCAGCCTGACCAAGGTGCTGCGCCAGGCGCAATTTCAGGTGTCCTTCGACCGGGCCTTCGCCGCCGTCGTCCAGGCCTGCGCCGAGCCGCGATCCTACGCCGACGGCACCTGGATCACGACTGAGATGCAGCAGGCCTACCTCGATCTGCATAGCCGCGGCGTCGCCCATTCAGTTGAAGTCTGGCTCGAGGGGGAACTGGTCGGCGGCCTCTACGGCCTGGCGATGGGCCGACTTTTTTTCGGCGAATCGATGTTCAGCCGCGCCAGCAATGCCTCCAAGGTTGGCTTCGCGACCCTGGTCGGACAATTGGACGACTGGGGGTTCGTCCTGATCGATTGCCAGATGCCGACCCAGCATCTGCAGCGCTTTGGTGCCCGCAGCATCAGCCGCCAGGCGTTCGCCGGCTACTTGCAACGCTTCGTCGATGAGCCCAGCGGCGCCGCCTGGGGCGCCTAGTCGAGGACCTAAGCCTGGCTTACACTTATCCAAGGCTTATCCTGAGAGTCGCCCATGACCGAGTTGGCCCGCCTGAAGTTCTATGCCACTCAGCCCCATCCGTGCAGCTATCTGCCCGATGAGCAGGCGACCACCCTGTTCCTCGACCCCAGCCAGCCGATGGATGCGATGGTCTACGCCGAACTTTCGGAGATGGGCTTTAGGCGCAGCGGCGACCACCTCTACCGGCCCCACTGCCAGCGCTGCACTGCCTGTGTGCCGGCACGCATTCCGGCGGCGCAATTCCGCCCCAATCGCCAGCAGCGGCGCATTCTCAAGCGCAACCAGGACCTGGAGGTCCGGCCGGTTAGACCGGTCTTTCGCGAGGAGTATTACGCCCTCTACGCACGCTACATCGAGCAACGCCATGCAGACGGCGACATGTATCCACCGAGCCGGGACCAGTTCTCCACCTTCTTGGTGCGCGACCTGCCCTTCTCGCGCTTCTACGAATTTCGCCTCAAGGGCACGCTGCTCGCACTCGCCGTGACCGATGTGCTGCCCAATGGCCTATCCGCCGTGTACACCTTCTACGAGCCCGGCGAGGAGCGCCGCAGCCTGGGACGCTTCGCCATTCTCTGGCAGATCGCCGAGACCGCTCGACTGGGCCTGCACGCGGTCTATCTTGGCTACTGGATCAAGAACTGCCGGAAGATGAACTACAAGACGCAGTATCGCCCCATCGAGTTGTTCATCAATCAGCGCTGGCTGGCGCTTACCTGAAGGCCTTGGCGGAACACCTGGTTATCGGGCACAATGCACGCCGCTTTTGCCCGGGGCCAGTTGCGCCGGGCCGATCATTGGATACCGAGGGCTTTACTGCATGTCGAAAGAAGACAGCTTCGAAATGGAAGGCACTGTCGTCGACACCCTGCCCAACACCATGTTCCGTGTGGAGTTGGAAAACGGGCACGTCGTTACCGCGCACATCTCCGGCAAAATGCGCAAGAATTACATCCGCATCCTCACTGGCGACAAGGTTCGTGTCGAACTGACGCCCTATGACTTGAGCAAGGGCCGCATCACCTACCGCGCCCGCTGAGTCGCGCAAGTCGCAATGAAAACGCCCGGCAAAATGCCGGGCGTTTTTGTTTGCAGTCTGGTCGACCGCCCACCGGCCACTAGGCCAATTCGGCGGTGGTTTCGAAGTCGAAGGTCAACTCGCCGTCGTCCAGATCCACATGCACCACACCACCGTGCTCGGCCAATTCGCCAAACAGGATCTCCTCGGCCAGCGGCCGCTTGATCTTGTCCTGAATCAGCCGGGCCATCGGCCGCGCGCCCATCTGGACATCGTAGCCCTGCTCTGCCAGCCAGCCGCGCGCGGCATCGCTGACTTCGAGCATGACCCGCTTGTCCTCCAATTGGGCCTGCAACTCGGTGAGGAACTTGTCGACGATGCTCTTGATCACCTCGTGACTCAGGCGACCGAACTGGATGACGGTATCCAGGCGGTTGCGGAACTCGGGGGTGAAGCTCTTCTTGATCACCTCCATGGCATCCGAGGAGTGGTCCTGCTGGGTGAAGCCGATGGAGGCACGGGCCGCAGTCTCCGCACCGGCATTGGTGGTCATGACCAGAATGACATTGCGGAAGTCCGCCTTGCGGCCGTTGTTGTCGGTCAAGGTGCCGTGGTCCATCACCTGCAGCAGCAGGTTGAACACTTCCGGGTGCGCCTTCTCGATCTCGTCGAGCAGCAGCACGCAATGCGGCATCTTGGTGATGGCCTCGGTCAACAGGCCGCCCTGATCGAAGCCCACATAGCCCGGCGGCGCGCCAATCAGCCGGGACACGGTATGCCGCTCCATGTACTCGGACATGTCGAAGCGCACCAGTTCGATACCCAGCGCCTTGGCCAACTGCCGGGCGACCTCGGTCTTGCCGACCCCGGTGGGCCCGGCGAAGAGGAAGGAACCGACCGGCTTGTCCGGCGCCTTGAGGCCGGCGCGCGACAGCTTGATGGCGGTGGAAAGCGAGTCGATCGCGGCATCCTGACCGAATACCGTGAGCTTCAGATCGCGCTCCAGATTACGCAACAGCTCCTTATCCGAACTGCTGACATGCTTGGGCGGAATCCGCGCGATCTTTGCCACTATGTCTTCCACCTGAGCCACCTCGATCCGCGCGACGCGCTTCTCTTCGGGCTGCAAGCGCTGATAGGCACCGGCCTCGTCGATCACATCGATGGCCTTGTCCGGCATGTGCCGGTCGTTGATGTAGCGTGCCGCCAGTTCGGCCGCCGCGCGCAGTGCCTCGTCGCTGTACTCGATGCTGTGGTGCTGCTCGAAGCGCGCCTTGAGCCCGCGCAAGATACCGACGGTGTCCTCGACCGAAGGCTCGACCACATCGACCTTCTGGAAGCGCCGCGCCAGGGCGCGATCCTTCTCGAAAATGCCGCGGAATTCCTGGAAGGTGGTGGAACCGATGCAACGAATCTCGCCGGAAGACAGCATCGGCTTGAGCAGGTTGGACGCATCCATCACCCCGCCGGAGGCGGCGCCGGCGCCGATGATGGTGTGGATCTCGTCGATGAACAGGATGGCGTGCGGACGCCGACGCAGCTCGTTGAGAAGGGCCTTGAAACGCTTCTCGAAGTCCCCCCGGTACTTGGTACCGGCCAGCAGCGCACCCAGGTCCAGGGCATAGACCACACTGTCGGTGAGCAGATCGGGGACCTGCAGATCGACGATGCGCTTGGCCAGGCCCTCGGCGATCGCGGTCTTGCCGACGCCGGCTTCGCCGACCAGCAACGGATTGTTCTTGCGCCGCCGAGCCAGAATCTGCGCGACGCGCTCGACCTCGTGCTCGCGCCCCACCAGCGGATCGATCCGGCCCTGGCGGGCCAATTCGTTCAGATTGCTGGCATAGGCATCCAACGGATTGCCCGAGGTCGAACCGTCACCACCCTCCTCGTCCTGCAACTCCGGATCGGATTCGGCATGACCGCCGTGCCCCGGCACCTTGGAGATGCCATGGGCGATGAAGTTGACCACGTCGATACGTGCCACGCTTTGCTGCTTGAGCAGAAAGACCGCCTGGCTTTCCTGCTCGCTAAAAATCGCCACCAGCACGTTGGCGCCGGTCACCTCGCGCTTTCCCGAGCTTTGCACATGGAACACCGCGCGCTGCAACACGCGCTGGAAGCCCAGCGTCGGCTGAGTCTCGCGCTCTTCGTCGTGCTGTGGTATCAGCGGCGTGGTGGAGTCGATGAACTCGCGCAAATCGTGGCGCAGTTTGTCCAGGTTGGCGCCACAGGCGCGCAGCACGCTGGCCGCGGCCTCGTTGTCCAGCAGAGCCAGTAAAAGGTGCTCAACCGTCATAAATTCATGACGCTTGGTGCGAGCCTCCTTGAAGGCCAGGTTGAGGGTGACTTCGAGCTCTCGATTTAACATGGCTTCACCTCATGCCCAAGCGGCCGGCGTTAACCGTCCTTCTCAATCTCACAGAGTAATGGGTGCTGACTCTCGCGTGCGTATTGGTTAACTTGCATCGCCTTGGTTTCGGCGATATCGCGCGTGAATACCCCACATACGGCCCGTCCCTCTGTGTGGACGGTCAACATGATCTTGGTCGCCAGCTCCCGGTTCAGGTTGAAGAACACCTCGAGCACCTCAACGACGAAGTCCATTGGCGTGTAATCGTCATTAAATAAGACCACCTTATACAGCGGTGGTGCCTGCAACGCCGGCTTGGATTCCTGCACCGCAAGGCCGGTGCCATCGTCCTCATGCGTTGCGGGTCGATCCTGATTGAATGTTAGTCGAATCTGGCTACGTGCATGCATGATGAAATAGGCGGTCAGTGGCTGGGCGAATGGGGACCGAAGGGATTTTGAACGACTTCTCAGCCTGTTACCGTATCACCTTGACTATCGGCAAAACGGTGTTACAAACAAGGAATACCCATCAGGGTATAAGGAGTTCCGCACCTTCGCCCAACCCCGGTGAAGTGTGCACGGAACTGAAGTGGATGATACTCCAGTGCTGGAGTTCTTTGCAGAGGGATATGAGCATGCTAAGCGGTAAGGTCAAGTGGTTCAACAACGCCAAAGGCTATGGGTTCATCCTCGCCGACGGCCGAGATGAAGACCTGTTTGCCCACTATTCGGCCATCCAGATGGACGGCTACAAGACACTCAAGGCCGGCCAGCCGGTTAGCTTCGATGTGGTGCAAGGGCCCAAGGGCCTGCACGCCGTGAACATCCGAGCCGCTGCCGCAGACGCGGATGCCGCCGTCGCCATCATCCAGGCCCAAGGCAGTACTGCTCAGGCTTGACCGCAAAGGCAAGAAGCTCACAGACAAATAGCCCGCTCACCGAGCGGGCTATCTCGTTTGGCGGCAGTTAAGCGGAGAGCTCCACCAGCAGCTTGTTCAAGCGCTGCACATAGGCGGCCGGGTCCTTCAGGCTATCCCCCGCGGCCAACGCAGCCTGATCGAAGAGGATGTGCGACAGATCGGCGAAGCGATCCTCGTCAGCCTCGGCATCCAGGCGCTCGATCAGCGGATGGCTGGGGTTGAACTCGAAGATCGGCTTGGATTCCGGCACCTTTTGCCCGCTGGCCTCGAGGATCTGGCGCATCTGCAGACCCAGATCCTGTTCGCCAATCGCCAGGATCGCCGGCGAATCGGTCAGACGATGCGACACCCGCACCTCCTTGACCTGCTCGCCCAGCGCGCCCTTGAGACGCTCGACCAGCCCTTCCTTGGCCTTGGCCACCTCCTCCTGGGCCTTCTTGTCCTCTTCGGAATCCAGCTTGCCCAGGTCCAGGTCGCCGCGGGCCACGTCGACGAACTGCTTGCCGTCGAACTCGGTCAGGTAGCTCATCAGCCACTCGTCGATGCGATCGGTGAGCAGCAGCACCTCGATGCCCTTCTTGCGGAACACTTCCAGGTGCGGACTGTTCTTCACCTGCGCATAGGACTCGCCGGTCAGGTAGTAAATCTTGTCCTGCCCCTCCTTGACCCGGCCGAGGTAGTCGGCCAGGGACACGTTCTGCTCGCCGCCGGCTTCGTGGGTAGAGGCGAAGCGCAGCAGGCCGGCGATCTTCTCCTTGTTGGCGAAGTCTTCCGCCGGACCCTCCTTGAGCACCTGGCCGAAGTTCTTCCAGAACGCCTTGTACTGTTCCGGCTCGCTCTTGGCCAGCTTCTCGAGCATGTCCAGCACGCGCTTGGTCAGCGCCGACTTCATCGAATCGATCACCGGATCCTTCTGCAGGATCTCCCGGGAGACGTTCAGCGACAGGTCGTTGGAGTCCACCACGCCCTTGATGAAGCGCAGGTACAGCGGCAGGAACTCGTCGGCCTGATCCATGATGAACACACGCTGCACGTAGAGCTTGAGGCCCTTGGCGGCATCGCGCTGGTACAGGTCGAAGGGCGCGCGACCCGGCACGTAGAGCAGCGAACTGTACTCCAGCTTGCCCTCGACCTTGTTGTGACTCCAGGTCAGCGGATTCTCGAAATCGTGGGCGACGTGCTTGTAGAACTCCTGGTACTCCTCGTCCTTGATCTCGGCGCGCGGACGGGTCCAGAGGGCGCTGGCGCGGTTGACGGTTTCCCACTCGGGTTCCGCCGGCTTGTCCTTCTCCTCGCCGTAATGCTCCTTGGGCAGCTCGATCGGCAGAGCGATGTGGTCGGAGTATTTCTTGATGATAGTGCGCAGGCGCCAGCCATCGGCGAACTCGTCCTCGCCGCTTTTCAGATGCAGGACGATGCGGGTGCCGCGCTCGGGCTTGTCGATACTGGCGACGCTGAATTCGCCCTCGCCATGGGACTCCCAGTGCACCCCCTCGCTGGC
>JBFHKK010000115.1:0-7350 GCA_041595475.1 Pseudomonas sp.
GTTGCTCACCCCGGCGCCACCCGCGGCGGCCAGGGCATAGACGAAGGCACGGCCGAGCAGCACGCAGTCGGCGCCCAAGGCGAGCATGCGCACCACGTCCAGGCCGGTGCGCACGCCCGAGTCGGCGAGGATCTTGATCTCGCCCTTGACCGCCTCGGCGATCGCCGGCAGCGCCCGGGCGCTGGACAGCACGCCGTCGAGCTGGCGGCCGCCATGGTTGGAGACGACGATGCCATCGGCGCCGAACCTGACCGCGTCACGGGCATCCTCCGGGTCGAGGATGCCCTTGATCAGCATGGGTCCGTCCCAGAAGTCGCGGATCCACTGCAGGTCCTGCCAGGAGATCGAGGGGTCGAAGTTGGCGCCCAGCCAGCCGATATAGTCGGCCAGGCCGGTGGGGTTGCCGCGGTAGGCGGAGATATTCCCCAGGTCGTGGGGTTTGCCCATCAGGCCGACGTCCCAGGCCCAGACCGGGTGGGTGATGGCCTGTAGCAGGCGGCGCAGCGGTGCGTAGGGGCCGCTCATGCCAGAGTGGGCGTCGCGGTAGCGGGCGCCGGGCACGGGCATATCGACGGTGAACACCAGGGTGCTGACGCCGGCGGCCTTGGCCCGCTCAAGGGCATTTCTCATGAAGCCGCGGTCCTTGAGCACATAGAGCTGGAACCACAGGGGGCGGTCGATGGCCGGGGCCACCTCCTCGATCGGGCACACCGACACGGTGGACAGGGTGAAGGGTATACCCTTGGCCGCCGCCGCCCTGGCCGCCTGCACCTCGCCGCGGCGCGCGTACATGCCGGTGAGGCCGACAGGCGCCAGGGCCACGGGCAGCGCCAGGCTTTCGTCGAACAGGCGAGTCTGCAGGCTCAGCTCGGCCATGTTGCGCAGCACGCGCTGGCGCAGGGCGATGCCGGCCAGGTCCTCGACGTTGCGCCTCAGGGTATGCTCGGCATAGGCGCCGCCGTCTAGGTAGTGGAACAGGAAGGGCGGCAGCCTACGTTGGGCAGCGGCGCGGTAATCGGTGGCGGCGGAAATGATCATTGGCTTCACTCGCGGGCCGGGAGCGTGAGGGGGCCAGGGACAGTCGGGGGAACCGCCGCGCTGGCGCTCGTCGAGCCGGTCGGCCTGGGCGGCGCAATCAGCACGAATTGGCCATAGTATGGAAGCTGGCTGCGCCTTGCGCGCAGCACGGCACCTGCCGGGCGGTGCCGCTCGGTCAGTCTTCCTTGCCCTTGCTGCGCATGGCGCGCTGAACTTCGCGGTTGGCGTCGCGCTCCTTCTCGGTGTGACGCTTGTCGAAGTCCTTCTTGCCCTTGGCCAGGGCGATCTCGCACTTGACCAGATGCTGCTTCCAGTACAAGGAAAGGGCGACGCAGGTGTAACCCTTCTGCTGAACCGCACCGAACAGCTTGTCCAGTTCGCGCTTGTTCAGCAGCAGCTTGCGGGTGCGCGTCGGGTCGGCGATGACGTGGGTGCTGGCGGTTTTCAGCGGGGTGATGTGACAGCCCATCAGCCAGGCTTCGTCATCCTTGAGCAAGATGTAGCTGTCGACCAACTGCGCCTTGCCGGCGCGCAGGCTCTTGACTTCCCAGCCGGCCAGGACCAGTCCGGCCTCGAACTTGTGCTCGATGAAATAGTCGTGCAGCGCCTTCTTGTTCAGCGCGATGGTGCCCTGGGGATGCTTCTTTTGTTTAGCCATAGGGCGCGCATTATAGGGAGTCACCTGCGCCGGCGCCATGTGCCACAGCAGGCAAAATCACCGACCCCGAGCTGGCGTTGAACAGCTGGTCGAGCTTGAGGCGTGCGGGCGAATCTCCGACAATGGCCGACCTTTTCACGGATACGGCAGGCGACAGACGCATGGCGAACGACAGGGTCTCGATTCACTGCGCCTGCGCCCGTCGCCGGGTGTTGATGCGGGCCGCGCGCGACATGGCGGTCGCTTTGGGCGGCCACTGGACCTTGGTCTGGGGCAGCGGGAACTATGCTGACGACGTTCGTGCGGCGCATCGTCCCGGTATGGGTGCGGATCGTGCGCGGTGCACTGCCTTGCAGGTGAGCCTTCATTCATTCCAGCGCGAAGTCGGCCGATCATGAGTACGCATATCCACCGTTCGGCTTTGCTGCCCTATCCGGCCCAGGCGCTGTTCGACCTGGTCAACGATGTGGCCAGTTACCCGGTGTTCTTGCCCTGGTGTTCGGCCAGCGAGATTCTCGAGGTGAGCGAGGTACAGATGCGCGCGCGCTTAACAGTGGCCAAGGGCGGCCTGAGTCAGCGCTTCGTCACCTGCAATAACCTGGTGCCGGGCGAGGCCATCCTGCTGAACCTGGAAGAGGGGCCCTTCACTCAGTTGCAGGGGCGCTGGGAATTCAAGGCGCTGGGCGACCGGGCCTGCAAGATCAGCCTGGATCTGACCTTCGACTATGCCGGGCCGCTGGTGCGCGCCACCCTCGGCCCCTTGTTCAATCAGGCGGCCAACACCCTGGTCGATGCCTTTTGTCAGAGAGCCAAGCAGTTGTATGGGTAGGGGCTTGCACAATCAATGAACAACAGAACCATTGTCGTCGAGGTCGTGTACGCGCTGGCGCACAAGCAGAAGTTGCTGCGCTTGAGCGTGCCCCATGGCACCACGGTGCGTCAGGCGGCCCTGCTGTCGGGCATGGATGCGCATTTTCCCGGTCTGGATCTGGCCGCTTGTCCCTTGGGGATATTCGGCAAGGCGGTGAGCAAGCCAGATGAGCGGGTGCTGGAGGAGGGGGAGCGGGTGGAGATCTACCGCCCGTTGATCGCCGATCCCAAAGAAGTGCGCAAGCAGCGCGCGGCCAAGGCTGCCAAGGCCAAGGCGGAAGAAGCCGAGGGCTGAATTGCAGGCAAAAAGAAGCCCGGACCAGCCGGGCTTGCTTGTTCTGTGTGGTCTACTGCGGTGAGCGCTCCAGCGGCTCCGGCGTCGGCACCGGTATGGCGCGTACCGCATCCACCTCACGTTGAATCTCTTCCAGCAGCGAACCCGGCGCCGGCTTGTCTTCGGTCGGGCGTGCCGGTGCGGGCGCGGCGCTGCTACCGGCTTCTTCGCCGAGGATCGCCTGGTCGCGGCTGACGCCCGGCATGAAGTCGCCGGACAGGCCGACCAACTGGCCGCCGCCGTCGAAGTTCAGGCTGACGCGCTCCTGCAGGCGTTCGCCGCCGCCCGGCTGGATGCTGTAGAGGTAGTCCCAGCGGTTGGCGTGGAAGGTGTCGCTGATCAGCGGGTTGCCCATGATGAAGCGCACCTGGCGCCGGGTCATCCCGGGGCGCAACTGGTCTATCATGTCCTGCGTCACGACATTGCCCTGCTGGATGTCGATTTTATAAACGCCGGGAAAGGAACAACCGGCGAGTGCGAAGAGCCCCGTGAGGGTGAGGCTGGTCAGCAGGAGCTTGGCGTTTTGCATCGGTGGGCGACTTCCACTATCTTGGCTGGTCAACGTAAACGCGGATCATACCCGCAATATGGGAAGTGGCGAAACCGCTTCGACGAGAAAGCAGACAATGGTTGAAAATAGCGAACTACGTAAGGCCGGCCTGAAAGTGACCCTGCCCAGGGTCAAGATATTGCAGATGCTCGACTCCGCCGAGCAGCGCCATATGAGCGCCGAGGACGTGTACAAGGCCTTGATGGAGGCGGGCGAGGATGTCGGCCTGGCCACGGTGTATCGCGTGCTGACCCAGTTCGAGGCGGCCGGGCTGGTGGTGCGGCACAATTTCGACGGCGGACATGCAGTCTTCGAGCTGGCCGACAGCGGCCACCACGACCATATGGTCTGCGTCGATTCTGGCGAGGTGATCGAGTTCTTTGATCCGGCCATCGAGCAGCGCCAGAAGGAGATCGTGCGCGAGCACGGCTTCGAGCTGGTCGACCACAATCTGGTGCTCTACGTGCGCAAGAAGAAGTGAGCGCAAATATTGATGCGAAGCGAGGCGGCCGATTGGCCGCCTCGTCGTTTCTGCCGTTCAGCCCTGGGCGCTGCCGACCATCTGCCGGGCATGGGCCAGGGATTCCTCGGTGAGGTCGACGCCGCCGAGCATTCGGGCGATTTCCTCCACCCGCTGAGTGTCGTCGAGCTTGCTGACCGCAGTACGGGTGGCGTCGCTGTCGCGCAGCTTGTGCACGAACAGGTGCTGGTGGCCCTGGGCGGCGACCTGGGGCAGGTGGGTGACGGTGAGCACCTGGCCGCGCTCGCCGAGGCGGCGCAGCAGCTGGCCGACCACCTCGGCGGTCGGGCCGCCGATGCCGACGTCGACCTCGTCGAACACCAGGGTCGGCACCCGCGAGGTCTGCGCGGTGATCACCTGGATGGCCAGGCTGATGCGTGACAGTTCGCCACCGGAGGCCACCTTGGCCAGCGGTTTGAGCGGCTGACCGGGGTTGGCGCTGACGCCAAACTCCACCTGCTCCAGGCCATAGGGCTGGGGGTCTTCGCTCGGGGCGCTGTGCAGCCGAATGCTGAAGCGTCCGCCGGGCATGCCCAGGCTCTGCATCTCGGCTTCCACTGCGGCGGCCAGGCGCTCGGCCGCGGCGGCGCGCAGCCGGCTCAGTTCGCCGGCCTTCTCCCGGTAGTGGCGTTCGTAAGCGGCGGCTTCCTCGGCGAGGCGCTCGAGGGTCTGATCGTCGGCATTCAGGCTTTCCAGCTCTTCGAACAACTGTTGCTGCAGGGCGGCCAGCTCCTGGGGTTGGCGGCGATGCTTGCGCGCCAGGGTATAGATGGCATCCAGGCGCTCTTCCAGGTGTTGCAGGCGCTGCGGGTCGGCCTCGAAGTGGTCGAGGAAGCGATTGAGTTCGCCGACCGCTTCTTCCACCTGGATCTGCGCGCTGGCCAGCAGATTGCTCGCTTCGCTCAGGGCGTCCGGCTGGCCCTGGAAACCGCTTAGGCGGTTGAGGCTGGCAGTCAGGGCCGCGAGCACGTTGCCGGCGTCGCTCTCGCTGCACTGCTCGATCACCAGGCGGCAGGCGCTGAGCAGGCTCTCGGCATTGGTCAGGGTCTTGTGTTCGCTCTCAAGTTGCTCCAGTTCGTGCTCGCCCAGGGCCAGGTTTTCCAGCTCCTCGAGCTGGTAGCTGAGCAGTTGCTGGCGGGCGCGTTGCTCGTCGCCGATGCCGCTGAGGCGCTCAAGCTCGCTGTGGGTCTGCTTCCAGCGCTGCGCGGCCAGTTGCACCTGGCGCGCCAGATCCTGGCTGCCGGCGTATTCGTCGAGCAGGCGCCTGTGGGTATCGCTCTTGAGTAGCGACTGATGCTCGTGCTGGCTGTGGATGTCGATCAGCAGCTCGCCCAGGGCCTTGAGGTCGCCCTGGGGGCAGGGGGTGCCATTGATGTAGCCGCGCGAGCGGCCTTCGGCGGTGATCACCCGGCGCAGCATACACGGCCCATGCTGGTCCAGGTCGCGCTCGGCCAGCCAGGCGCGGGCCTCGGGAATCTCGCTCAGGTCGAAGCTGGCGAGAATGTCTGCCTTGTCGGCGCCCGGGCGCACCGCGCCGCTGTCGGCTCGGTCGCCCAGGCACAGGCCGAGGGCGTCGAGCATGATCGACTTGCCGGCGCCGGTTTCGCCGCTGATCACGCTCATGCCGCCTTCCAGTTCGAGGTCCAGATGCTCGACGATGGCGTAGTTTCGAATGGACAGGTGCACCAGCATGGCGGCTCTCCGAGGCTATTAATATGGTTATTTATACAGTGTTACTTCCCCGGCTGCCAAGTGCGCGAAGGCCCTTGAAGCCGGGAAATATGCCCCCATATAGGCGGGCAGGTGCATGGGTTCGGGCCCGTGCCGAACCATTCAGAGGAGAAACGCATGGCTGACGAACAGACCCACGACAATCCGCTTTCCGAAGCGCCCGAGAGCACTGCCTCGGCAGGCGGCGAGTTGGATGCGCGTATCCAGGTTCTCGAGGAGGAGCTGGCTGCCGCGCAGGATCAGGCCCTGCGGGTGGCGGCCGACCTGCAGAACGTGCGTCGCCGTGCCGAGCAGGATGTTGAAAAAGCGCACAAGTTCGCCCTGGAGAAATTCGCCAGCGATCTGTTGCCGGTGGTCGACAGCCTCGAGCGAGGCCTGGAGTTGTCGAGCCCCGATGATGTCTCGATCAAGGCGGTGCGCGAGGGCATGGAGCTGACCCTCAAGCTGTTCCAGGACACCCTCAAGCGCCACCAGTTGCAGGTCATCGACCCCCATGGCGCGCCCTTCAATCCCGAGCAGCATCAGGCCATGGCCATGCAGGAGAGCACCCAGGTCGAGCCCAATACCGTGCTCAAGGTGTTCCAGAAGGGCTATGTGCTCAATGGCCGGCTGCTGCGTCCGGCCATGGTGGTGGTCAGCAAGGCGCCGGCCGAAGCGCCGCCGTCCATCGACGAGCAGGCTTGAAATTCGCGTACGAGCCCCCATTTGTTGAATCAGGCGATTAACAGCTACCGCGGCTGAAGATAAGGCGCGGCGAACCAATCAAGTTTCGGGAGAGTGAATATGGGCAAAATCATCGGTATCGACCTGGGGACCACCAACTCCTGCGTCGCCATCTTGGAGAACGGCAAGGTCAAGGTGCTGGAAAACGCCGAAGGCGCGCGTACCACTCCCTCGATCATCGCCTACAGCAACGACGGCGAGATTCTCGTCGGCCAGTCGGCCAAGCGTCAGGCGGTGACCAATCCGCACAACACCCTGTTCGCGGTCAAGCGCCTGATCGGTCGGCGCTTCGAAGAGAACGTGGTGCAGAAAGACATCCAGATGGTGCCCTACAAGATCGTCAAGGCCGACAACGGTGACGCCTGGGTCGAGGTCAAGGGCCAGAAGATGGCACCGCCGCAGATTTCCGCGGAAGTGCTGAAGAAGATGAAGAAGACCGCCGAAGACTACCTCGGCGAGACGGTCACCGAGGCGGTGATCACGGTGCCGGCCTACTTCAACGACAGTCAGCGTCAGGCCACCAAGGACGCCGGCCGCATCGCCGGTCTGGACGTCAAGCGCATCATCAACGAGCCGACCGCGGCGGCCCTGGCCTATGGCATGGACAAGGCCAAGGGCGACCACACCGTGATCGTCTATGACCTGGGTGGCGGTACCTTCGACATCTCGGTGATCGAGATCGCCGAGGTCGACGGCGAGCACCAGTTCGAAGTGCTGGCTACCAACGGCGACACCTTCCTCGGTGGCGAGGACTTCGATATCCGCCTGATCGACTACCTCGTCGAGGAGATCAAGAAAGAAACCGGCATGAACCTCAAGGGCGATCCGCT
Source organism: Pseudomonas sp. (assembly GCA_041595475.1). Lineage (GTDB taxonomy): Bacteria > Pseudomonadota > Gammaproteobacteria > Pseudomonadales > Pseudomonadaceae > Aquipseudomonas. The sequence goes on from JBFHKK010000115.1 coordinate 7,255, forward strand.
GGCCATGCAGCGCCTGAAGGAAGCTGCCGAGAAGGCCAAGATCGAGCTGTCCTCCAGCCAGCAGACCGACGTCAACCTGCCGTACATCACGGCCGA
>JBFHKK010000116.1:0-7333 GCA_041595475.1 Pseudomonas sp.
CGCCGCGCGCGGCGAGGCCGTTGGCACTACCTTGACCATCATCGGCGTGCTCCAGGCCAGTTTGGACAAGCAACTGGGTGGTGAACTGGCGCACAATCTGGATGCGCTCTATGACTACATGACCCGCCGTCTGGCGGGCGTCGCCCTGGATGATACGCCGCGCAGCCTCGATGAAGTGGAGGCCTTATTGAGGCAGATACGCGATGCCTGGGCTGCAATAGGGCCGGAAGTGGAAACTGGATCCTCCTGAAATCGTGGCTGATATCCATCAACTTCTTCCTGCAGCAGCCCGCAAAACGCATGCCTTGGTTGCCATTGCGCAAATTCTTGCGTTGAGGTCGGCGACAAATAGTTTCATGTATGGCTAAAGCCATCGACCAAATTGCCGATAACAAGAGTGTTCCCGAAGAGCATTGGAGTACATCGGCATGAACGCAATGACAGCTATGCGGCAATACCAAAACGTCAACACTCAGGCTCAGGTCTTTGATGCTACCCCGCACCGTTTGATCCAAATGCTGATGGAGGGCGGTCTGTCTCGCCTGGCCCAGGCTCGCGGCGCCATGGAGCGCGAACAGACGGCGCTCAAGGGTGAGTTGCTGGGCAAGGCGATCGATATCGTTAACGGCTTGCGTGACGGTTTGGATCTGCGCCAAGGCGGCGAACTGGCGGCTAATCTTGATAGCCTGTACGAGTACATGATCAGCCGACTGCTGGCAGCCAATGCCAGGAATGACATCGGGATGGTCGATGAGGTGGTCGACCTCTTGCGCGAAATCAAAACTGGCTGGGATGCCATTGGTCAGTGATACAGTTGCCGCAAACTAGGAGCACGCTCATGACAACTTCTGTTCAGCGCCTGGAAGAAACCGGCACTGCACTGCGCACGGCGCTCGAAACGCATGATTGGTCGGCTATCGGTGAGTTGGATTTGCAATGTCGCCAGGCTGTTGACGAGGCCATGGCCGAGGCTGTCCAGGATGAGGGGCTGCTGCGGGTTCGACTGCAGGAATTGCTCGAGCTCTATCGGGAGTTGGTGACCCTTTGCCAGGCCGAGCAGCGCCGGGTGGCGGGTGAGTTGTTGCAGCTCAACCAGTCCCAGCAGGGCGCTAAGGTTTATCAGCTGTTCGGCTGACAGTTTTTCGGCTGCGTATTCGCCTTGCGGTCGCCGGCCTGGCGGGCGCGGCTTTCTGGCTTGCTGCTGCGAACAAGTCAACTCCCGTGTTCCCCGCTCTCAGTGGGCGATCATCCGATACAAAAAATTCACGCCATAAAATTGACTGTTGTCGCCAAATTGACTTTACTAGCGGCCAGTCGCCGGCGCTTGCCTGCATGACGCGCTGAGTTTTCCTCCACTCCCAGGAATAGACGCGAACACTATGTGTCGTGAGACCAAGATTCTGCTGATCGATGATAATGCCGAGCGACGCCGTGATCTGGAGGTGATCCTCAATTTTCTGGGGGAAGATCACATCGCTTGCGCCAGCGCCGGCTGGCAGGCGGCGGTGGCACCCTTGGAGTCCAGCCGTGCGGTGCTGACCGTGCTGCTGGGCAGTGTCCAGGGCGGCGCCGGTCAGTTGGCCGTGTTGAATCAGTTGGCCAGTTGGGACGAGGTCCTGCCGGTGTTGCTGATCGACGAGCCGCTGTCGGGCGAATGGCCCGAAGCCACCCGTCGGCGGATACTCGCCACCCTGGAGATGCCGCCCAGCTACAACAAGCTGCTCGATTCCCTGCATCGCGCCCAGGTCTACCGGGAGATGTACGACCAGGCCCGCGAGCGTGGCCGGCAGCGCGAGCCCAACCTGTTTCGCAGCCTGGTCGGCACCAGTCGCGCCATCCATCAGGTGCGGCAGATGATGCAGCAGGTCGCCGATACCGAGGCCAGCGTGCTGATCCTGGGTGAGTCCGGCACCGGCAAGGAGGTGGTGGCGCGCAACCTGCACTATCACTCCAAGCGCCGCGAGGCCCCCTTCGTCCCGGTCAATTGCGGCGCCATCCCCGCGGAGTTGCTGGAAAGCGAGCTGTTCGGCCATGAGAAGGGCGCCTTCACCGGTGCCATCACCAGCCGGGCCGGACGCTTCGAGCTGGCCAACGGCGGTACCCTGTTCCTCGACGAAATCGGCGACATGCCCCTGCCCATGCAGGTGAAGCTGCTCCGCGTGCTGCAGGAGCGCACCTTCGAGCGGGTCGGCAGCAACAAGACCCAGACCGCCGACGTGCGCATCATCGCCGCGACCCACAAGAATCTGGAAACCATGATCGAGGCCGGCAGCTTTCGCGAGGATCTGTACTACCGCCTGAATGTGTTCCCGATCGAGATGCCGCCGCTGCGCGAACGCATCGAGGACATTCCGCTGCTGCTCAACGAGCTGATCTCGCGGATGGAGCAGGAGAAGCGCGGTTCCATTCGTTTCAACTCCTCGGCGCTCATGTCGCTCTGTCAGCACGATTGGGCGGGCAACGTGCGCGAGTTGGCCAATCTGGTCGAGCGCATGGCGATCATGCACCCCTACGGCGTGATCGGCGTCGGCGAATTGCCGAGGAAGTTCCGCCATGTGGATGACGAGGACGAGCAGGCCACTGCCAGCCTGCGCGACGAGCTGGAAGAGCGCGCGGTGATCCTGGCCGGGCTGCCGGGGGTCGATCAGCCGGCCATGCTGCCTGCCGAAGGCCTGGATCTTAAAGACTACCTGGGTAATCTGGAGCAGGGGTTGATCCAGCAGGCGCTGGATGATGCCGGCGGCGTGGTCGCCCGCGCCGCCGAGCGCCTGCGCATCCGCCGGACCACCCTGGTGGAGAAGATGCGCAAGTACGGCATGAACAGACGCGAAGACGAAGGTCAGCTCGAGGACTGACGGACAGGTCTCTGCAGTGCCAGAGGCTTGGCGAAATCCACTCGAGATAAAGCCGAAGGTTTGACGCTGCCTTCGGCTTTGTTTTTTAAGCTATTGAAATAAAAGAACTTATTTTTAGGCACGGGTATTGCTTTGTCTCTTGCAACTGACCGTCGTATGACGGCTCGCAGCGCGAGAGAGAACAATGAAGAGCAGCCTCCCCACCGCCAAACTCGAAGTTCTGCCGACGGCCCCCGTCGAGCAGGCCAGCCGTGCCGGACTGGAACAGGCCTTCGCCTTGTTCCAGCAGATGTCGACCCAACTCAGCGAGTCCTACAGCCTGCTCGAGGCCCACGTCGCCGAACTGAAGGGACAGCTGGCCCTGGTCAGCGCCCAGCGCATGCAGGAGCTGGCGGAGAAGGAGCGTCTGGCCCATCGCCTGCAGAGCCTGCTGGACCTGCTGCCGGGTGGGGTCATAGTGATCGACGGCCAGGGCGTGGTGCGCGAAGCCAACCCGGTGGCCCGCAGCCTGCTCGGCAAGCCGCTGGTGGGCATGCTCTGGCGCCAGGTGATCGCCCGAGACTTTTCCCCGCGTGAAGACGATGGCCATGAGATTTCCCTGCGTGACGGCCGTCGTCTTTCCATCGCCACCCGCTCCCTGCCCGGCGAGCCCGGCCAGCTCATTCTGCTCAACGACCTGACCGAAACCCGGCGCCTGCAGGACCAACTGGCGCGTCACGAACGCCTGTCGGCCCTGGGGCGCATGGTCGCCTCGCTGGCCCATCAGATTCGCACGCCGCTGTCGGCGGCCTTGCTCTATGCCAGCCACCTGACCGAGCAGGTCTTGCCGGCGGAGCAGCAGCAGCGCTTCGCCGGGCGCCTGAAGGAACGCCTGCATGAGCTCGAGCACCAAGTGCGCGACATGCTGGTGTTCGCCCGTGGCGAGCTGCCGCTGCCGGATCGTCTGACCCCGGCCGCGCTCTTCGCCGCGCTGCGCGCCGCGGCCGAGCCCCATGTGCAGGGGATGAGCGTGCGCTGGCAATGCGATGCGCGCGCGGGCGAGCTCTTGTGCAACCGCGACACCCTGGTCGGCAGCCTGCTCAACCTGATCGACAATGCGCTCCAGGCCAGTGGTCCGCACGCCGGCCTGAAGATTCATCTGTATGCCCGGGGCGACACCCTGCGCCTGTGCATCAGCGACAACGGACCCGGCATAGACGCCGCCACCCTGGCACGCCTGGGCGAGTCCTTCTTCACCACCAAGAGCACAGGCACCGGGCTCGGCCTGGCGGTGGTCAAGGCCGTGGCCCGTGCCCACCACGGCGAACTGCGCCTGTTGTCGCGGGTCGCTCGCGGCACCTGTGCCCTCGTCACCTTGCCGCTGATTCCCGCGGCGCAACCCTCGATTCAGGAGTGATCCCATGGCCGCCCATGTTCTGCTGGTCGAAGACGACCGTGCCCTGCGCGAGGCGCTGAGCGACACCCTGGCCCTGGCCGGGCACGACTATCGCGCGGTGGACTGCGCCGAAGCCGCCTTGCGGGCGCTTCACGAGGAGTCCTTCAGCCTGGTGATCAGCGACGTCAACATGCCGGGCATGGACGGTCACCAACTGCTGAGAATCATCCGCGAGCGCCAGCCGCAGCTGCCGATGCTGCTGATGACCGCCCACGGCGCGGTCGAGCGGGCGGTCGACGCCATGCGTCAGGGCGCCGCCGATTACCTGGTCAAGCCGTTCGAGCCCAAGGCTTTGCTGGCATTGGTCGAGCGCCATGCCCTGGGTCGTCTCGGCGCGCTCGAGGCGGACGGCCCGGTGGCCCTGGAGCCGGCCAGCATCCAGTTGCTGGAGTTGGCCGCGCGGGTCGCGCAGAGCGATTCCACCGTGCTCATCACCGGCGAGTCGGGCACCGGCAAGGAAGTGCTGGCGCGCTACATCCATCAGCGCTCGCCGCGGGCGAGCAAGCCCTTTATCGCCATCAACTGCGCGGCGATTCCCGACAACATGCTCGAGGCCACCCTGTTCGGCCACGAGAAGGGCGCCTTCACCGGCGCCGTCGCCAGCGCCCCCGGCAAGTTCGAGCTGGCCAATGGCGGCACCATCTTGCTGGACGAGATTTCCGAGATGCCTCTGGGCTTGCAGGCCAAGTTGCTGCGCGTGCTGCAGGAGCGCGAAGTGGAGCGGGTCGGCGCGCGCAAGCCGATCGCCCTGGATATTCGGGTGCTGGCCACCAGCAACCGGGATCTGGCTGCGGAGGTGGCGGCGGGGCGTTTCCGCGAAGACCTTTACTACCGGCTTTCGGTGTTTCCCCTGGCCTGGCGGCCGCTGCGTGAGCGGCCGGCGGACATCCTGCCATTGGCCGAGCGGCTGCTGGCCAAGCACGTCAAAAAAATGAATCACCCGCCGATCCGCTTCTCGTCCCAGGCCCAGAGCTGCCTGGTCGGGCATGCCTGGCCGGGCAACGTGCGCGAACTGGACAATGCCATTCAGCGCGCGCTGATCCTCCAGCAGGGCGGCCTGATTCAGCCCCAGGACCTGTGCCTGACGGCGCCTATCGGCAGTCTAGCGCCCGTGCAGACACCACTGGCGGCCGCAGTGCCCAGTGCGCCGAGGCCGCTGCCGGCGCCGGTCGAGGTTCAGGCGGCGGACGCCGGCGCCCTGGGCGAGGATCTGCGCCGTCGCGAGTTCCAGGTGATCATCGATACCCTGAGGGCCGAGCGTGGCCGGCGCAAGGAGGCGGCCGAGCGCCTGGGCATCAGCCCGCGTACCCTGAGATACAAGCTGGCGCAGATGCGCGATGCCGGCATGGATGTCGAGGCCTACCTCTACGCCAGTTGATCAGTCGTCAAGGCTTCAAACGCAAAGCCCGCGTGAGATCGCTATTTCACGCGGGCTTTGTGCATTGAGGCCGGCCGGATCCTTCTGAGCCCTTGGGTCTGCCAGCCTCCTTCGAGCTCTTGGCATCCTTGTTGCTAATACCCCAGTACAGCGCCGCGACGCGTCAAAAAACCGCGGCAGTGGAGGAAGGTATGAGCCAGGGTATTGAATTCAATCGCCTTATGTTGGAAATGCGCTCCATGCAGGCCGAGGCCATGGCGCGTCAGAAACCAGCCGTCAGTGCGCCTGAGCCGGGGGCGCCGAACTTCGCCGACATGCTCGGCCAGGCGGTGAGCAAGGTGAACGAAACCCAGCAGGCCTCCAACAAGATCGCCACGGCCTTCGAAATGGGCCAGAGCGGCATCGATCTGACCGACGTCATGATCGCCTCACAGAAAGCCAGCGTCTCCTTCCAGGCCGCCACCCAGGTTCGCAACAAGCTGGTCCAGGCCTATCAAGACATCATGCAGATGCCGGTTTAAGGGCAGGTTCTAAATCATGGCCAACGCAGTCGCCGCAAACGTACCCGCCAGTGCAGACGAACAGAGAAAACCGCTGCTCGGTTTGACCTTCCTGGAAAATCTCTCCGATATGTCGATGCTGCGCCAAATCGGCCTGCTGGTCGGCCTGGCCGCGAGTGTCGCGATCGGTTTCGCCGTGGTGCTCTGGTCGCAGCAGCCGGACTATCGGCCGCTCTACGGCAGCCTCAACGGCATGGACGCCTCTCAGGTGGTGGAAACCCTGGCCGCCGCCGACATCGGCTACACGGTCGAGCCGAATTCCGGCGCCCTGCTGGTCAAGGCCGAGGACCTGGCGCGCGCGCGCATGCGCCTGGCCGCCGCCGGCGTGGCGCCCAGCGACAAGAATGTCGGCTTCGAGATTCTCGATCAGGAGCAGGGCCTGGGCACCAGCCAATTCATGGAGGCCACTCGCTATCGCCGCGGCCTGGAGGGTGAGCTGGCGCGCACGGTGTCGAGCCTGAACAACGTCAAGGGCGCCCGCGTGCACCTGGCCATCCCCAAGAGCTCGGTGTTCGTGCGCGACGAGCGCAAGCCCAGCGCTTCGGTGCTGGTCGAGCTCTACCCCGGCCGCGCCCTGGAGCCCAGCCAGGTGATGGCGATCGTCAACCTGGTCGCCACCAGCGTGCCCGAGCTGGACAAGTCCCAGGTCACGGTGGTGGATCAGAAGGGCAATCTGCTTTCCGATCAGCGCGAGCTGTCGGAGCTGACCATGGCCGGCAAGCAGTTCGACTACAGTCGCCGCCTGGAAAGCCTGTTCACCCAGCGCGTGCACAACATCCTGCAGCCGGTGCTCGGCTCGGGCCGCTACAAGGCCGAGGTCTCGGCCGATGTCGACTTCAGTGCGGTGGAGTCCACCTCGGAGATGTTCAATCCGGATCAGCCGGCCCTGCGCAGCGAGCAGCGGGTCAACGAGCAGCGCACCAGCAGCCTGTCGCCCCAGGGCATTCCGGGTGCCGTCAGCAATCAGCCGCCGGGCGCCGCCAATGCGCCTGAGAAGGCCGGCGCCGCCGGTGCCCCGGGCGCGATCGCGCCGGGCCAGCCGCTGCTCGACGCCAATGGTCAGCAGGTCATGGATCCGCTCACCGGCCAGCCGATGCTCGCGCCC
>JBFHKK010000117.1:0-7330 GCA_041595475.1 Pseudomonas sp.
CCAGCCGGGCGGCCTGAACTTCGCCTACGGCGCCGAGCTGGTGCGTTTCGACCGCAACCTGCGCTCCGGCTTTTTCACCGATGAGAACGGCAATACCGGCACCGATGAATTCCGTTGGTACGATGAACGCCTCAAGGGCCTGGCCCGCGCCAATGGCGAGCGCCTGCACTTGGAGCCGGGCGTCAGTCTGCCGCTGAACTGGAGCTGGGGCTTTATCAAGCCGCAGGTCAAATACCTTCACACCAACTACGACCTGAGCCTCGACCAGCGAGGTAAGAACGATATTCAAACCGCACCGGTCGGCAGTTTCTTGGCAGAGCAAGAATTCAAGGGTAGTCAGAATCGCGGTCTCGGCCTCTTCAGCGTCGACAGCGGCCTGTACTTCGACCGCGAGAGCCAGTGGTTCGGCAACGCCTATCGCCAGACCCTGGAGCCGCGCCTGTTTTACCTCTATGTGCCCGAAGAAGACCAGACCGACATTCCGGTGTTCGACAGCGGCGAGAGCAGCTTCAGCTACGGTTCGCTGTGGCGCGAGAATCGCTTCTCCGGCAAGGATCGCATCGGCGACGAGAACAAGCTGTCGCTGGGTCTGACCAGCCGCTGGATTCAGGCCAACGGCTTCGAGCGCCAGCGCTTCAGCATCGGCCAGGCGTACTACTTCGAAGATCGCAAGGTCCAGCTGCCAGGCATCGACTACCGCAGCCGCAGCGACGCCCAGGCCTCCCAGTCGCCCTACGCGCTCGAGTATCTGTATCGCTTCAACCGCGACTGGCGCCTGCGCTCGGACTTCAACTGGGATCCGGACACCCGCGAGACCCGCTCGGGCAGCGCCATGTTCCATTACCAGCCGGAAGACAACCCGAACAAGGTGGTCAACGCCGGCTACCGCTATCGCAACGATGCCGTACGCTACGACCAGGCCTCCGGGAACTGGGTGGTCGGCGGTGGCGATTACGGCACCCCGGGCACGGCCGACTTCATCAAGGACTACTACAAGGTCAGCCAGCATGACTTCTCGGTGATCTGGCCGATTGCCCGGCAGTGGAGCCTGCTGTCGCGCTGGCAATATGACTACGGCCGTGATCGCACCCTCGAGGCCTTCGCCGGCTTCGAATACGACAGCTGCTGCTGGAAGCTGCGCCTGGTCAATCGCTACTGGATCGATTACGACGAGGTCAGCCTCAACCCGGCGCAGAACGATGAAGCCGACCGCGGCATCTTCCTGCAGATCATTCTCAAGGGCCTGGGCGGCGTGACGGGCAACAAGGTCGAAACTTTCCTCGACCAAGGCATTCAAGGTTATCGCGAACGTGAAGATCAAGCTTACTGATTGGGCGCGCCCGCTGCTGCTGGGCGCGGTGTTCTTCGGTGCAGCCGCTCAGGCCGAGGTGAAGCCCCTGGACCGCGTGGTGGCCATCGTCGACAACGATGTGGTCATGCAGAGCCAGCTCCAGGCACGCCTGCGCGAGGTCCAGCAGACCCTGGCCAAGCGCGGCGCCGCGCTGCCGCCGGCGGAGGTGCTCAACCAGCAGGTACTCGAGCGCCTGATCGTCGAGAACATCCAGCTGCAGATCGGCGAGCGCTCGGGCATTCGCATCACCGATGAAGAGCTCAACCAGGCCCTGGCCAGCATCGCCCAGCGCAACGGCATGAACCTCGAAGAGTTTCGCCAGGCCCTGGCCCGTGATGGCCTGTCCTACGGCGATGCACGCGAGCAGATCCGTCGCGAGATGATCATCAGCCGGGTGCGCCAGCGCCGGGTGGCCGAGCGCATCCAGGTGACCGACCAGGAGGTGAAGAACTTCCTCGCCTCCGACCTGGGCAAGCTGCAGCTCTCGGAAGAGTTTCGCCTGGCCAACATCCTCATCCCGGTGCCCGAAGGCGCTTCGGCGACCACCATCCAGGCCGCCGAAAAACAGGCCCAGGACCTCTACCGGCAACTGCAGCAGGGCGCCGATTTCGCCCAGCTGGCCATTGCCCATTCCGCCAGTGAAACGGCGCTGGAAGGCGGCGAGATGGGCTGGCGCAAGGCGGCGCAATTGCCGCCGCCGTTCGACGCCATGATAGGTGCGCTCTCGGCTGGCGAAGTCACCGAGCCGATGCGCACCCCGGGCGGCTTCATCATCCTCAAGCTGCAGGAAAAGCGCGGCGGCAACTCCCAGGTGCGCGAAGAGGTCAAGGTCAGGCACATTCTGGTCAAACCCAGCGAGATTCGCAGCGAAGCGGAGAGCCGGCGACTGGTCGAGCGCCTGCACCAACGCATTCAGGCCGGCGAGGACTTTGCCCAACTGGCCAAGAGCTTCTCCGAAGACCCGGGCTCGGCGCTCAATGGCGGCAGCCTCGGCTGGATAGATCCGGCCGTGCTGGTGCCCGAGTTCCGCGAGGTGATGGGCAATACCGCCAGCGGCGAAATGTCCGAGCCGTTCAAGAGCCCCTACGGCTGGCACGTGCTGCAGGTGATGGGCCGCCGCGCCATCGACAGCAGCGCCGAGCTGCGCGAACAGCAGGCCCTCAATCTGCTGCGCAACCGCAAGTACGAAGAAGAACTGCAGGCCTGGCTGCGCCAGATCCGCGACGAGGCCTACGTCGAAACCAAGCTCTAAGCCCGCCGCCCGACGCAACGCCCGGCCCCAGCGCCGGGCGTTTTTCTTTGTCTGGCGCCGCTGGCCTAGACTGACCAGCCTCTATCGATCCAGGCGGCGCTGACGCCGAGACCACGGAGACTCTAGCGATGAGCACTTCACTGCGTTTTGCCCTGACCCCCGGCGAGCCCGCCGGTATTGGACCGGACCTGAGCCTGCTGCTGGCCCGCCAGGCCCAGCCCCATGCCCTGGTGGCCATTGCCAGTCGCGCGCTGCTGGCCGAGCGGGCTGCGCAGCTGGGCCTGAGCATCGACCTGATCGCGGTCGAGCCCGGCCATTGGCCGAACGAACCGGCCCCGGCCGGCAGTCTCTATGTCTGGGACACGCCCCTGGCGGTCCAGGTGCAGGCCGGTCAGCTCGACCCGGCCAACGCCGCCTATGTGCTCGAGACCCTGACCCGCGCCGGCCAGGGCTGCCTGGACGGCGGCTTCGCCGGGATGATCACCGCGCCGGTGCACAAGGGCGTGATCAACCAGGCCGGCATCCCCTTCTCCGGACACACCGAGTTCCTCGCCGAACTGACCGGCACCGAGCAGGTGGTGATGATGCTGGCCACCCGCGGCCTGCGCGTGGCCCTGGCGACCACCCACCTGCCGCTCAAGGATGTGGCCGCAGCCATCAGCCGGGAGCGGCTGCTGCGGGTCGCGCGCATTCTTGACCAGGACCTGCGCGACAAGTTCGGCATCGCCCGGCCGCGCGTGCTGGTCTGCGGCCTCAACCCCCACGCCGGCGAAGGCGGCCATCTGGGCCGCGAGGAAATCGAGGTGATAGAACCCGCGCTGGAGCTGCTGCGCGGCGAGGGTCTGAACCTAATCGGGCCGCTGCCGGCCGACACCCTGTTCACCCCCAAGCACCTCGAGCCTTGCGATGCGGTGCTGGCGATGTACCACGACCAGGGCCTGCCGGTGCTCAAGTTCAAGGGCTTTGGCGCGGCGGTGAATGTCACCCTCGGGCTGCCGATCGTCCGCACCTCGGTCGACCATGGCACCGCCCTGGACCTGGCCGGCAGCGGCCGGATCGATTGCGGCAGCCTGCAGGTGGCACTGGAAACCGCCTATCAGATGGCCACCAGCCGCGGCTAGCGCCGCCGCACGCGCGGCCGACGGCCAAGCTCGCTACGGGCCGCGACCCCGATGCTGTTAAACTGCCGCCCTTTGCATTGGCCCCGCGCACGACGCCTGGGGTCTGGAGCCGTTTAGATGTCCGACTACCAGCACCGCGCACGCAAGCGCTTCGGCCAGAACTTCCTGCATGACGCCGGAGTGATCCACCGCATCCTGCGCGCGGTCCATGCCCGCGAGGGCCAGCACCTGCTCGAGATAGGCCCAGGCCAGGGCGCCATCACCGAAGGGTTGCTCGACAGCGGCGCCCAGCTCGATGTGATCGAACTCGATCTGGACCTGATCCCCATCCTGCTGGCCAAGTTCGCCCAGCGGCCGAACTTTCGCCTCAACCAGGGCGATGCGCTGAAATTCGACTTCAGCCGGCTCGAGGCGCAGCCGCGCAGCCTGCGGGTGGTCGGCAACCTGCCCTACAACATTTCCACTCCGCTGATCTTCCATCTGCTCGATCAGGCCGAGCTGATCCAGGACATGCACTTCATGCTGCAGAAAGAGGTCGTCGAACGCCTGGCGGCCACGCCCGGCGGCGGCGACTGGGGCCGCCTGTCGATCATGGTGCAGTACCACTGCCGGGTCGAGCACCTGTTCAATGTCGGGCCGGGCGCCTTCAACCCGGCGCCCAAGGTCGATTCGGCTATCGTCCGCCTGGTGCCCCATGACAGCCTGCCCCATCCGGCCAAGGATCACCGCCTGCTCGAGCGGGTGGTGCGCGAGGCCTTCAACCAGCGGCGCAAGACCCTGCGCAACACCCTCAAGGCTCTGCTGCCGGCCAGCGAGATCGAAGCCGCCGGCGTCGATGGCAGCCTGCGCCCCGAACAGCTGGATCTGGCCGCCTTCGTGCGCCTGGCCGACCGCCTGGCGGATCAGCCGAGCGGCGCGCCAAACGACTAGACTAAGCCTCCAGGTGAACGAGTTGCCGCGCATGCCCAAATCCCGCCACCCAATCGACGTCAGTGTCGTTACCCGCTATCTGCCCGAGCAATCGCAACCGGAGCTCGGCCACTTCGCCTTCGCCTATACGGTGACCATCACCAATAACGGCGAGCAGGCGGCCACCCTGGTATCGCGCCAGTGGCTGATCACCGACGGCAATGGCCATGTTCAGGAAGTCCGAGGCGCCGGCGTGGTCGGCCAGCAACCGCTGATCGAGCCGGGCCACAGCCACACCTACAGCAGCGGCACCGTCCTGGCCACCCAGGTCGGCATCATGCAGGGCAGCTACCAGATGCTGGCCGAGGATGGCACCCGCTTCGACGCCCCCATCGCGCCCTTCCGCCTGGCCGTACCCGGGTCGCTGCACTGATGGCGACCTATGCCGTGGGTGACCTGCAAGGCTGCCTGACGCCCCTGCGCTGCCTGCTGCAGCGGGTGGCCTTCGATCCGACACAAGATCGGTTATGGCTGGTTGGCGATCTGGTCAACCGCGGCCCGCAGTCGCTGGAAACCCTGCGCTATCTGTATGCCATGCGCGACTGCCTGACCTGCGTGCTGGGCAATCATGACCTGCACCTGCTGGCCGTGGCCCATGACATCGAACGCCTGAAGAAAAGCGACACCCTGAGGGAGATTCTCGAGGCGCCCGATCGCGACCAGTTGCTCGACTGGCTGCGGCGGCAGAAGCTGGTGCACTATGACGCCGAGCGCGATATCGCCCTGGTCCACGCCGGCATTCCGCCGCAGTGGTCGCTGAAGCAGGCGCTGCAGCGCGCCGCCGAGGTCGAGGAGGCGCTGCGCGACGACAGTCGCCTGCCGCTGTTTCTCGACGGCATGTACGGCAACCAGCCGACTCGCTGGAGCAGCGAGTTGCACGGCGCCAGTCGCCTGCGGGTGATCACCAACTATTTCACCCGCATGCGCTTCTGCAGCGCCGACGGCACCCTGGACCTCAAGAGCAAGGAGGGGCCCGGCCAGGCCCCGCCCGGCTATGCGCCCTGGTTCAGCCATCCAAGGCGCAAGACCCGCGGGCAGAAGATCATCTTCGGTCACTGGGCCGCGCTGGAAGGCCGCTGCCACGAACCTGGCCTGTTCGCCCTCGACACCGGCTGTGTCTGGGGCGGGGCCATGACCCTCCTCAATATCGACAGCGGCGAGCGTCACCGCTGCGACTGCCACGAGACCACCCCATGAGCGACTTCAAACGCATCGCCGCCGAGCAGGCCCACCTGTTGCGCACCCAGGGTGCCGTGGTGGTCGATATCCGCGACCCGCAGAGCTTCGCCCTCGGCCACATCAGTGGCTCGCAGCATCTGGACAACCATTCGCTGGCCGACTTCATCGCCCGCGCCGACCTGGACGCGCCCTTGATCGTCGCCTGCTACCACGGCAATTCGAGCCAGGGCGCCGCCGCCTATCTGGTCGGCCAGGGATTTTCCGAGGTCTACAGCCTGGACGGCGGTTTCGAACACTGGCGCAGCCGCTATCCCGACGAGGTCGCGAGCATCACGGAAGAATAGTTTCCCCCCAGCCCCCCCGCGCCAGGCCCCAGCGCCGTGTGCCCGCTCGCGTCCACCTCGGCGCGACAGTGGCTTCATATGTTCGCGCCGCGCTTGACCTTGCCAATTCCGAACTATCCTTAAGCTAAGCCGTCCAACAACAGCCACTAGCGGGAATCGGCTTAGGCCTAACGACAATGGCCGTTAGGTGTTCTGGGGGATCATCCGTCAGCAGTCCTAGCGACTGCCAGTCAGCACCTGATCGACCGATCCCTTGCCCAGCTCCGAGCATCGACCGAGGTGATGACATGAGCATTTTCAGCCACTTCCAACAACGCTTCGAAGCGACTCGTCAGGAGGAATTTTCCCTTCAGGAGTACCTCGAGCTGTGTAAACAGGACCCCAGCGCCTACGCCACCGCCGCCGAGCGCCTGCTGCTGGCGATCGGCACCCCCGAACTGGTGGACACCTCCACCAATCCACGCCTGTCGCGAATCTTCTCCAACAAGATGATCCGCCGCTACCCGGCCTTCGCCGACTTCCATGGCATGGAGGAATGCATCGACCAGATCGTCGCCTTCTTCCGCCATTCCGCCCAGGGCCTGGAAGAGAAGAAGCAGATCCTCTACCTGCTCGGCCCGGTCGGCGGCGGCAAGTCCTCCCTGGCCGAAAAACTCAAGCAGCTGATGGAAAAGGTGCCCTTCTATGCGATCAAGGGCTCGCCGGTGTTCGAGTCGCCGCTGGGCCTGTTCAATGCCGATGAGGACGCCGATATTCTCGAGGAGGACTTCGGCATCCCGCGCCGCTACCTGAACACCATCATGTCGCCCTGGGCGGCCAAGCGCCTGAGCGAGTTCGGCGGCGACATCAGCCAGTTCCGCGTGGTCAAGCTCTATCCCTCGGTCCTCAACCAGGTCGCCATCGCCAAGACCGAGCCGGGCGACGAGAACAACCAGGACATCTCCGCCCTGGTCGGCAAGGTGGATATCCGCAAGCTCGAGGAATTCCCGCAGAACGACGCCGACGCCTACAGCTACTCGGGCGCCCTGTGCCGGGCCAACCAGGGCCTGATGGAGTTCGTCGAGATGTTCAAGGCACCGATCAAGGTGCTGCACCCGCTGCTGACCGCGACTCA
>JBFHKK010000118.1:0-7316 GCA_041595475.1 Pseudomonas sp.
CGCAGCGGCGCACGCACTTGATGATGTTCTGCGCCGCGCTCACCGCGCCGGTCACCAGATGCACCTTGGCCTCCAGGCGCACACCGGACATGCCGACCGGCTCGCGGATGCCTTCCTGTTTGTCGATGATGAATTCCTGCGGCAGGATGTGCAGGATCTTCTGGTCGGCGGGGATCGCCACCGCGCGTGCCGCGTCGATGACCCGCTCGACGTCGCTGCGCGTGATCTCGCGGTCACGCACCGCGACGATGCCGTGCGAGTTGAGGCTGCGGATGTGACTGCCGGCGATGCCGGCGTAAACCGAGCGGATCTGGCAGCCGGCCATCAGCTCGGCCTCCTCGACGGCACGCTGGATCGAGTGCACGGTCGACTCGATGTTGACCACCACGCCGCGCTTGAGCCCGCGCGACTTCTGCGAGCCGATGCCAACCACCTCGATACCGCCCTCGTCGTTGACCTTGCCGACGATCGCCACCACCTTGGAGGTGCCGATGTCGAGGCCGACGATCAGGTTCCTGTCCGGTCGCTTGCTCATCTGTCTGCGTTCCCCGTGCGCATGTGTTGCGTGTCGCTGCGGCTCATGTCCGGCGCTGCCGCCCTGGGACGGCGGCCTCGGCAGTCGCGCCCCCGGACTCCGGTGCGTGCCAGCGCACCGCCAGGCCGTTGGCGTAACGCAGGTCGATGCGCGCGATATTGGTTTGCTGCGCCTTGAGCGCCTTGTCGTAGATGACGCCGAAGCGGCGCATCTTCTCCACTACATGGTCGCGACCGAGTAACAGCTCGATGCCCTGGGCCGTGGACAGGAACCAGCTGCCGCGTTCGCGCAGCTCCAGGCGCGCCACCGAGAAGCCCATCGGTCGCAGCATCTGGCTGAGCACCTGGTACTGCTGCATCACCCGCTGCTGCGCGCGCTTGGGCCCGTGCAGTTGCGGCAGATGCTGATAATGCGTGAGTTCCCGGGGGGCGAAGGCCTGGCCCTGGTTGTTCAGCAGGGCCTCGTCGCCCCAGCGGGCGATCGGCAGTTGCTCCTCCAGGCGCACCAGCACCTGATCGGGCCATACGCGGCGCACCTCGGCGCTGGCGATCCAGGGCATCTGCTCGAGTTCGCGGCGCATCGCCAGCAGATCGACGCTGAAGAAACTGGCGCTGACGAAAGGCGCGATGCGCTGCTGCACCACCTGCTGACTGATGTAGCTGAGATTGCCCTCGACACTGACCTTGGCAATCGGCCGATCGGCATAGGGCAGCAGGCGCTGGGCCGTCTCGTAGGCGGCCATGCCGAGCAGAACCAGCAGCAGCGGCCAGGTGAAGCGCTTGAAGGCCGCGGCGCTGGGTTTGGGCAGACGCGCCGCGATCGGCTCCTTGGCCACCAGGCGGCTGGCGCCGCGCGGCACCGGCTTGCCGCGCGCGGAGGCGCGCGGGTCGGCGGCGGGATGACGGAGCGCGGCGCCCATGGCCTAACCTCGCGCCTCTAGGCTGTCGGCGAGGATCGCCAACACCAGTTGCTGGAAGTCCAGGCCGGCGGCGCTGGCGGCCATGGGCACCAGGCTGTGGTCGGTCATGCCCGGCACCGTATTGACCTCCAGCAGCCAGAAGCGCCCGGCGCCATCCTGCATCACGTCGACGCGGGCCCAGCCCTGGGTGCCGACCGCCTCGCAGGCATGCAGGCACAGGGCCTTGAGCTGGCTTTCCTGGGCGGCATCCAGGCCGCAGGGGATGCGGTACTGGGTGTCACTGGCCAGGTACTTGGCGTCGTAGTCGTAGAAGCTGTGCGGGGTGCCCAGGCCAATGGGGGGCAACACCTGGCCGCGCAGGGTCGCGACCGTGTACTCGGGCCCGTCGATCCACTGCTCGACCAGCACCTGCGAGTCGTACTGGCTGGCGGTTCTCCAGGCGCTGACCAGGGCCTCGAGGTCGGCGACCTTGGCCATACCGATGCTCGAGCCCTCGTGGGCGGGTTTGACGATCAGCGGAAAGCCCAGTTCGGCGGCCGCCGCCTGGCAGTCTTCGGCGCTGGCCAGCGCGGCGTGGCGCGGCGTCGGCAGGCCGAGGCTGTGCCAGACCTGCTTGGTGCGCAGTTTGTCCATGGCCAGGGCCGAGGCGAGGATGCCGCTGCCGGTGTAGGGAATCCCGGCGCACTCGAGCAGACCCTGCATGCTGCCGTCTTCGCCGCCGCGGCCATGCAGAACGATAAAGGCGCGATCGATCTTCTCGCTGCCCAGCCGCTGCAGGAAATCGTCGCCGACGTCGATGCCGAAGGCGTCCACCCCGGCGGCCTGCAGGGCGCCAAGGACCGCACTCCCGGACTTCAGCGAAATCTCGCGTTCGGCGCTCTTGCCGCCGAACAGCACCGCGACTCGACCGAAGGCGCTGACCGGCACCTGCGACTTCAAGCTTTCTGCGCTCATTTCGACTCACCTTGGGCCGCAGCGAACAGGGGGCTCTGCAGCAATTGCGGGGCCAGCCCGCCGATATCGCCGGCGCCCTGGCACAGCAGAATGTCGCCGGCGCGCAGCAGCGGCTTGAGCAGCGGCGCCAGGTCGACGCCGCGCTCGATATAGATGGGGTCGAGCTGACCGCGCTGGCGAATGCTGTGGCACAGCTGGCGGCTGTCGGCACCGGGGATCGGCTCCTCGCCGGCCGGGTAGACCTCCATCAGCAGCAGCACGTTGGCATCGGCCAGGACCTGGACGAAGTCGTCGTAGAGGTCGCGGGTGCGGCTGAAGCGATGGGGCTGATAGACCATCACCAGGCGCCGCTCCGGCCAGCCGCCGCGCACCGCCTTGATCACCGCAGCGACCTCGCGCGGATGATGGCCGTAGTCGTCGACCAGCATCACGCTGCCGCCGTCGACCGGCAGCTCGCCGTAGACCTGGAAGCGCCGGCCGACGCCCTGAAAGCCGGAGAGCCCCTGAAGGATCGCCTCGTCGCTGATACCCTCATCGGTGGCAATGGCGATGGTCGCCAGCGCATTGAGGACGTTGTGGTTGCCCGGCATGTTGACCGATACGGCGAGCGGCTCGCGATCGCGGCGCAGCACCGTGAAGTGGGTCTGCATGCCCTGCTGGCGCACCTTGATCGCGCGCACGTCGGCATCCTCGGCGAAGCCGTAGGTGACGGTCGGGCGGGTGACCTGGGGAAGGATCTCGCGCACCACCGGATCATCGACGCAGAGCACCGCCAAGCCATAGAACGGCAGGTTGTGCAGGAACTCGACGAAGGTCTTCTTCAATTTACTGAAGTCGCCGCCGTAGGTGCTCATGTGGTCCATGTCGATATTGGTAACCACCGCGACCATCGGCTGCAGATGCAGGAAGCTGGCGTCGCTCTCGTCCGCCTCGGCGATCAGGTAGCGGCTGGTGCCGAGCTGGGCATTGGTGCCGGCGGCGTTCAACCGGCCGCCGATGACGAAGGTCGGATCCAGCCCGCCGGCGGCGAAGACCGAGGCCAGCAGGCTGGTGGTGGTGGTCTTGCCGTGGGTGCCGGCCACCGCCACGCCGTGGCGATAGCGCATCAGCTCGGCGAGCATCTCCGCCCGCGGCACCACCGGAATGCGCCGCTCCAGGGCGGTCGCCACCTCGGGGTTGGCGGTGTTGATGGCGCTGGATACCACCAGCACATCGGCATGCTCGGCGTGCTCGGCACTGTGGCCGATGAAGATCTGCGCGCCGAACTGGGTCAGGCGCGCGGTCACCGCCGAGGCCTTGAGGTCGGAACCGGACACCTGGTAGCCGAGGTTGAGCAGCACCTCGGCGATGCCGCACATGCCGGCGCCGCCGATGCCGACGAAATGGATGCGGCGGATACGGCGCATCTCCGGCTGGGGAAAGGCCTTCTGGCTCTCAACCACGGGCCACCTCCAGGCAGATATCGACCACCCGCTGGGTCGCATCGGGCTTGGCCAGGCGCCGTGCGGTGCGGGCCATCTCGTTGAGTTTCTCGGGATGCATCAGGACCTCGGTGAGCTTCGCGGCCAGCGCGGCGGCGTCGGTGGTGCGTTGCGGCAAGAGGACGGCGGCGCCCTCCTTGGCCAGATATTCGGCGTTGCGCGTCTGGTGGTCGTCGATGGCATGGGGCAGCGGCACCAGCAGCGACGGCAGGCCGGCGGCAGCCAGCTCGCTGACGGTCAGGGCGCCGGCGCGGCAGACCACCAGGTCGGCCCAGGCATAGGCACGGGCCATATCCTTGATGAAGGGCGCGACCTGGGCCTCGATGCCGGCTGCGCGGTAGCGTTCGCCGGTCACCTCGGCGTGCTGCTTGCCGGCCTGGTGGAACACTTCGGGGAACAGCTCGGCGGGCACCCTGGCCAACGCTTCGGGCAGCAGCTGGTTGAGCGGCTCGGCGCCCAGGCTGCCGCCGAGGATCAGCAGGCGCGGCCGCCGTCCCTTAAGGGCATCGCGCGGGGTTTCCAGAAAAAGCTCCTCGCGCACCGGGTTGCCGGTGGTACGACGCTTGGGACTGGCGCCGAAGGTATCCGGAAAGGCCTCGCAGACCCGGCTGGCGAACGGCACCAGGCTGCGATTGGCGGTGCCGGCCACGGCGTTCTGCTCGTGGATGATCAGCGGCGCACCAGCAAGGCGCGCGGCCAGGCCGCCCGGCCCGGTGACATAACCGCCCATGCCGAGCACGCAGGCCGGCTGCAACTCGCGCACCAGGCTGCGCGCCTGCAGCAGCGCCTTGAGCAGCTGAAAAGGCGCCTTGAGCAAGGCCAGCTTGCCCTTGCCGCGCAGGCCGCTGACCTCGATCAGGTGCAGCGGCAGGCCGGCGGCAGGCACCAGTTCGTTCTCGATGCCGCGGGCGGTGCCCAGCCAGTGCACCCGGTAGCCGCGGGCCTGGAACTCGCGGGCGCAGGCCAGCGCCGGAAACACGTGACCGCCGGTGCCGCCGGCCATGATCAGCACGTTAGCGGCCACGGATCACCTCCTCGGGATAATCCACTTCGGCCAGACCGGCATCGAAGAAATCCGCCTCGTCGAACGCCCCTTCTGCAGCGGCCTGCGCCACGCGCCGCTCCCATTCGATGCGCAGCAGCAGCGCCAGACTGACGCAGCAGATCACCAGGGAGCTGCCGCCATAGCTGAGAAAAGGCAGGGTCAGGCCCTTGGTCGGCAGCAGACCTATGTTCACGCCGATATTGATCAGGAACTGGCCGATCCACAGGAAGGCCAGGCCGTAGGCCACATAAGCGGAAAAGAACTGCTTGGCCTTCTCCGCCCACAGGCCTATGTAAAGCGCACGCACGCTGACGAAGACGAACAGGCCGACGGTGACCAAGGCACCGATCAGGCCCAGCTCCTCGGCCAGCACGGCGAAGACGAAGTCGGTGTGCGCCTCGGGCAGGTAGAACTGCTTCTGCACGCTGTTGCCCAGACCGACGCCGAACCATTCGCCGCGGCCGAAGGCGATCAGTGCCTGGCTCAGCTGATAGCCGGCGCCGTACTGGTCGGCCCAGGGGTCGACGAAGTTGGTCAGTCGCTCCAGGCGATAGGCCTGACTGGTCATCACCACTGCCCCGGCGGCCAGCACGGCGGCGGCCAGGGGAATGAAGCGCAGCAGATTGATCCCGCCGAGGAACAGCATGGCGATCGCGGCCCCGACCAGCACCACGGTGGCGCCGAAGTCCGGCTCGGCCAGCAACAGGGCGGCGATCGGCGCCAGCACCAGCAGCGGCTTGAGGAAGCCACTGAGCTTCTCGCGCACCTCGGTCTGCCGGCGTACCAGATAGGCGGCGATGAACATGACGGTGAACAGCTTGGCCAGCTCCGAGGGCTGCAGGTTGAACAGGCCGAAGCCGATCCAGCGTTTGGCGCCATTGACCTCGCGGCCGATGCCCGGCAGCAGCACCAGAATCAGCAGGACGAAGGCGATCAGCAGCAGGCTGCCGCTGAAGCGCTGCCACTGCTTCATCGGCACCAGCAAGGTGGCCAGGGCCGCGCCGATGCCTATGGCCAGATAGATCAGATGGCGCAGCATGTGATATAGGGGATTGCCGGACAGCGCCGCCGCCACCTCGGTGGAGGCCGAGGCGATCATCACCAGACCCAGGCCGAGCAGCGCCAGGCAGCCGACCAGGAGTGGAAAGTCCAAGTCGGGGCCACGGTGGCCGAACAGCGGCGACGGGAAGGAACGCGGCCAGGCGAGCATCAGCTGAGCGCCTCCACCGCCTGGGCGAACAGGCGTCCGCGCTCTTCGAAATTCTTGAACATGTCGAGGCTGGCGCAGGCCGGCGAGAGGAGTACCGCATCGCCCGGCTGGGCCAGTTCGGCGCAGCGCTGCACGGCCTGTTCCAGGCTGTCGACGCGGATCAGCGGCACACCGTCGCCCAGCGCCTCAGCCAGACGCTCGGCATCGCGGCCGAGCAGCACCACCGTGCGGCAGTAGCGCGCGACCGGCGCGCGCAGGGCGGAAAAATCCGCGCCCTTGCCGTCGCCGCCGGCGATCAGCAGCAGCTGGCCGGCGATGTCCGCGCCCAGGCCCTCGATCGCCGCCAGCGCGGCGCCGACATTGGTCGCCTTGGAGTCGTCGTAGTAGCTCACCGCGTTACGCTCGCCGACCCACTGGCAGCGATGGGGCAGTCCGGCGAAGTGGCGCAAGGCCTCCAGCATGGGCGCCATCGGCAGGCCGACGGCCTGGCCCAGAGCCAGCGCGGCCAGGGCATTGGCCTGGTTGTGGGCGCCGCGAATCTTCAACTCGGCCGTCGGCAGCAAGGCCTCGAACTGCACGCCCAGGTGCTTCTGGCCATCGACTTCGAGCAGGCCGAAGCGCTTGAAATCGGGCTTGCCCAGGCCGAAGCTCCAGCAGGGGACCTGGTCGGCGATCAGCGGCCGCGACAGCGGATCGTCGCGATTGACCACCACCTGGCGGGCGCCGCGGAAAATCCGGTGCTTGGCCAGGTGGTACTGCTGCAGATCGGCGTAGCGATCCATGTGGTCTTCGCTGAGGTTCAGGCAGGTGGCCACCTCGGCGTTGAGCTGGTGGGTGGTTTCCAGTTGGAAACTCGAGAGTTCCAGCACGTACAGCTCAACGTCATCGTCGAGCAGGTCGAGGGCCGGGGTGCCGAGGTTGCCGCCCACCGCGACCTTCCTGCCGGCCGCCGCGGCCATTTGGCCGACCAGGGTGGTCACGGTGCTCTTGGCATTGGAGCCGGTGATGGCCACGATCGGCGCCTTGGCATGGCGGGCGAACAGGTCGATATCGCCCGACAAGCGGACGCCGCGTGCCGCCGCCTGCTGCAGCGCCGGAGTGGCGAGCGCCAGACCGGGGCTGACATACAGCTCCGAGGCGCGGCAGAGGAAGTCCGCATCCAGTTCGCCGCA
>JBFHKK010000119.1:0-7141 GCA_041595475.1 Pseudomonas sp.
GCTCTGGCTCATCACGCCGTCCAGCACCCAGCCCTGCTCGACGCAGTATTCGAAGGTCTCCAGCGCCTGGTTGGCCACTTCTTCGGTGGTCGCCTCGAATTCCAGCAGGGCGTAGAAGGGGCAGTCGGTCTCGAAGGCCGGCGGCACGTCGCCACGGGCCATGATCTTGGCCAGGGCCTTGTCGGAGAAGAACTCGAAGGCGGTCAGATCGAGCTTGCCCTGGAAGGCGTGCAGCACCGGCATGATGGAATCGAAGTCGGGGGTGCCGAGGACCATGGCGGTAAGGTTCTTCGGCGTGCGCTCCAGGCGCATGGTGGCCTCGACGACGAAGCCCAGGGTGCCTTCGGCGCCGATAAACAGCTGGCGCAGGTCGTAGCCGGTGGCGTTCTTGATCAGGTCGCGGTTGAGCTCCAGCAGCTCGCCGGCGCCGGTGACCACCTTGAGGCCGGCCACCCAGTTGCGGGTCATGCCGTAGCGGATCACCTTGATGCCGCCGGCGTTGGTGCCGATGTTGCCGCCCAACTGGCTGGAGCCGGAGGAGGCGAAATCCACCGGGTAATACAGGCCCTTGTCCTCGGCGAACTGCTGCAGCTGCTTGGTCACCACGCCCGGCTGGCAGACCGCGGTGCGGTCGTACTCGTTGAAGGCGAGGATCTGGTTCATATAGTCGAAGGCGACCACCACCTCGCCGTTGGCCGCCACGGCGGCGGCCGAGAGGCCGGTGCGGCCGCCCGAGGGCACCAGGGCGACCTTGTGCCGGTTGGCCCAGCGCACGATCGCCTGCACCTGCTCGATGCTCTTGGGGAAGACGATGGCGGACGGCGCCGGGGCGAAATGCTTGGTCCAGTCCTTGCCGTAGGCCTCGAGGGAGTCGGCATCGGTCAGCACCTTGCCGGGCTCCACCAGGGTCTTCAGTTCTTCGATCAGGGCAGCAGTGGTCATCAGGGGAACTCTCACACAATTCATGGTCGCCCTGAGAACCCTTCAGGTCGCAACCGCGCAAGGAAAAAGGAAGTCATGCTAGCATACGCACCCCGCGAATCGCGCCCCCCTGCGCCGACCCGCGAGCCCCGTCCAGCCTAGGCGCTGGCGCTTTCCCTAAGACCATTTGTGGGACAACAGGTACTCCGATGAGCAAGACCTCTCTCGACAAGAGCAAGATCAAGTTCCTTCTCCTCGAAGGCGTCCACCAGAATGCCGTGGACACCCTGAAGGCCGCCGGCTACACCAACATCGAGTACCTCAAGGGCGCCCTGTCCGACGACGAGCTGAAGGAAAAGATCGCCGATGCCCACTTCATCGGCATCCGCTCGCGCACCCAGCTGACCGCCGAGGTCTTCGACTGCGCCAAGAAGCTGGTCGCTGTCGGCTGCTTCTGCATCGGCACCAACCAGGTCGATCTGGACGCCGCCCGCGAGCGCGGCATCGCGGTGTTCAACGCGCCCTACTCGAATACCCGCTCGGTGGCCGAGCTGGTTCTGGCCGAGGCCATCCTGCTGCTGCGCGGCATCCCCGAGAAGAACGCTTCCTGCCACCGCGGTGGCTGGATCAAGAGCGCGGCCAACTCCTTCGAGATCCGCGGCAAGAAGCTCGGCATCATCGGCTACGGCTCCATCGGGACCCAGCTCTCGGTGCTGGCCGAGGCCATGGGCATGCAGGTGTTCTTCTACGACGTGGTGACCAAGCTGCCACTGGGCAACGCCACCCAGATCGGCAATCTCTACGAACTGCTCGGGCTGTGCGACATCGTCTCCCTTCATGTGCCGGAACTGGCCTCCACCCAGTGGATGATCGGCGAGAAGGAAATCCGTGCGATGAAGAAGGGCAGCATCCTGATCAACGCCGCCCGCGGCACCGTGGTCGAACTCGATCATCTGGCGGCGGCGATCAAGGACGAGCACCTGATCGGTGCGGCCATCGACGTCTTCCCGGTCGAGCCCAAGTCCAACGACGAGGAGTTCGAGAGCCCGCTGCGCGGCCTGGATCGGGTGATCCTGACCCCGCACATCGGCGGCTCCACCGCCGAGGCCCAGGCCAACATCGGCCTGGAAGTGGCCGAGAAGCTGGTCAAGTACAGCGACAACGGCACCTCGGTGTCCTCGGTCAACTTCCCCGAGGTGGCCCTGCCCTCGCACCCGGGCAAACACCGCCTGCTGCACATCCATGCCAACGTGCCGGGCGTGATGAGCGAGATCAACAAGGTCTTCGCCGACAACGGCATCAACATCTCCGGCCAGTTCCTGCAGACCAACGACAAGGTCGGCTACGTGGTGATCGACGTCGACGCCGAGTATTCCGACCTGGCCCTGGAAAAGCTGCAGCAGGTCAACGGCACCATCCGCAGCCGCGTGCTCTTCTAAGCGAACTGCATCGACAGAGGGAGGCTTCGGCCTCCCTTTTTCGTTTCCGGCCGCCAGCGACGGCTGACTACACTCAAGGCTCCTGTTCAAGACCGCGCAAGGACGGGCCATGTCGGCGACCCCTGCCCTGCTGATCAACACCGCGAGCACCCTGGCCCTGGCCATAGTGGCGCTCTGGCTCGGCTATCGGATCAACCAGCGCGTCGCTCTGCTCAGCCGCTACAACATCCCGCCGGCGGTCAGCGGCGGGCTCTCGATCAGCGCCCTGGTGGCGCTTTGCGAGCTCCTGAGCGGCTGGCAGATTCGCTTCGAGCTGCAACTGCGCGATCTGCTGCTGATCGCCTTCTTCAGCACCATCGGCCTGTCGGCTCAGCTGCGTCAGCTGCTGGCCGGCGGCAAGGCCCTGGCGATCCTGCTGGGTCTGGCGGTGGTGCTGCTGCTGTTTCAGAACCTCACCGGCGTGGCCCTGGCCTGGCTGGCTGGCGAGAGCCCGCTGTACGGGCTGATCGGCGGCAGCATCTCGCTGGCCGGCGGCCATGGCACGGCCATCACCTGGGGTCAGCTGTTCGAGGCGCATTTCGGCCTGGCCGATGCCAGCGCCCTGGGCATGACCTTCGCCACCGCCGGGCTGATCAGCGGCGGGCTGATCGGCGGGCCTGTGGCGGCCTGGCTGATCCGTCGCCACCGCCTGTCCAGCAGCCTGCAGGAAGTCGAGCTGCCGCACGTCGAGGCCGGCCGCGACAGCACCTACCTGATCGACCTCAACAGCCTGCTCACCGCGGTCCTGCTGATGGCGCTGTGTTTCGCCCTGGGCGCGGCGGTCTACGACTGGCTGGCCGGGCTGGGCATGCGCCTGCCTGCCTTTCTCACCGCCATGCTGCTGGGCATCCTGTTGAGCAATGGCCTGGCGCTGTGCCGGGTCGAGCTCGACCCGCGGCCGATCCAGCTGATGGCCGACCTGAGCCTGCAGCTGTTTCTCGGCATGAGCCTGATCAGCCTGCCGCTGCTCTCCTTGCAGGGGGCGCTGGGCCTGATCAGCCTGGTGATGCTGGCGCAGGCGCTGGTGATCGCCCTGTTCAGCGTCTTTCTGGTGTTTCCCCTGCTGGGGCGCGATTACGACGCCGCCTGCATCAGCGCCGGCTTCATCGGCATGGGCCTGGGCGCGACGCCGGTGGGCATCGCCAACATGAATGCCCTGACCAGCCGCTTCGGCCCCAGCCCCAAGGCCTATCTGGTGATTCCCCTGCTCGGCGCCTTCTTCATCGACATCGCCAATGCCAGCCTGGTGCAGTTGCTGCTGAACCTGGACTGGTTCAATGGCGGCTAGCGGCTCAGCGCGCCTGGCCTTCCAGTTCGATCAGCGCCGCCTCGGCCTCGGCCAGCTGGGATTCGTTGAACACGCGCACGCCGGCCCGGCGCAGGGCCGCGGCGGTGACGCCTTCGCCGGCGATGCGGGTGCCGCTGAAGCTGCCGTCGTAGTTCTCCAGGTTGCCGCACGAGGGGCTGCGCGCCTTGAGCACGGCCAGGCGGATGGCGTGCCGGCGCACCAGCGCCAGAGCCTGCTCGGCGCCGGCGACGAAAGCGGCGCTGACCTCCTCGCCGGCCTGGGTAAGGACCGGACGCAGGCCGTCGAGCACCTCGCCGCCCTGGCCGCCTGGAATCTCCGCCGCCGGCCTGGGGCTGGGCAGGCCGCCGGCCATCTCCGGGCAGATCGCCACCAGCCGCCCCTCGGCCTGCCAGCGCGCCAGCAGGGCGAAGGGGCCGTGGCTGCCGCCGTCGTAGCGCACCGGCTGACCGAGCAGGCAGCCGCTGACCAGGATTCGCTGCATCAGTGCTGCGCCCTGCCGCGTGTCACAGCGGTCCGCCGCGGCGGCGGAACCAGCCGGTCAGCGACAGCCGCTCGCGGCTGGCCGGCAATACCTCGTGGGGCATGTCGGCGGAGAGGAAGAGGACCAGGCTGCCGGCCTCGGGCAGCACGTCACGCGGCTCGCCGCCCGGCGGGTAGAGACGCAGGGCGCCGCCCTGCTCGGCCTGCCAGTCGGCGTTCAGATAGAGCACGGCCGACACCGTGCGGCGGTCGTCGTCGCGAAAGCGATCGACATGCTTCTGGTAGAAGCTGCCCGGCGGGTAGAGGGCGAAATGGCTCTCGTAGTCCTCCAGGCCGAGGTAGAGGTCGCGGTTGAGGGCCTGGCGCAACTCGTCCAGCAGCCCCAGGTACTGGTCGACGGCGCTGGACTGGCCCGCTTCCAGCCATTCGATGTGATCGCCGCGAATGCCCTCGCGCACCGCCTGGGCCGGGCCGCGCCCGACGCTGGCCGGCGCCAGTCGGCCATCCCGCGCGCGGGCGCGGCACTCTTCGGCCAGTTCCAGGGTCAGAGCTGCAGGGGCGAACAGCGGCTGCAGCGCCCAGCCGGTTTCGGCCAGGTCGTCGATGAGGCTGTTGATCAGGCCGCTGCGGCTGGGAGTCGTCATGCCGGCGATTCTAGCAGCCAGTCGCCTGCGCCTCGACAAGCGTGCGGGGGCCATTGAAAATGGCGCCCCCCAAACAGGAGCCTGTATGCGCGCCCTTTGTCTTTTCGTGTGCTTGTTACTGACGATGCCGGCGGCGGCCGATGTTCATCTGCAGCTTTACCAGGCCGCCGGCTGGCCGCAGCAGCGGGCGCATTTCAGCGCCGCCCTGAATGCCGCCCAGGAACGCTACCGCGGCAGCCTGCCGCCGGCGGTGTTCCAGGTGCTGCTGGATAACAGCAACCGCCGCTTCGAGCCAAGGGCCATCGACCAGCGCGCCCAGGCCAGCCTGCGCATGGAAATGGCCGACCCGGCGCCGGCTCTGCAGTTCTTCCAGTCGCCGTTGGGGCGCAAGGTGGTCGCCGCCGAGTTGTTCGCCACCCGCAGCGAACAGCTGGCGCAACACGCCAATGGCGTGCCGCGCTACCAGCCCAGCGCCACCCGTCGGCTGCTGGTGCGCCATCTGGCCCAGGCCCTGCCGGCCGAGGAAGCCGGCGCCGAGGTCAGCCTGGCCCTGGCCGGGGTAGCCGCCGACAGCCTGAGCCAGATGCTGCCCGGGCTCTTTGCCGGCGGCAGCGCCCAGCTGCTGCTGGAAAGCCAGCGCCAGCAGTTGATCGAGCAGATAGGCACGGATTTGGACAATACCCTGCTGCACGTCTATCGCGAGCTGTCCGATGCGGAGCTGGAAGCGTTCGTCGAATTCGCCCAGTCCGCTGCCGGCCAGGCCTATTACCAGGCGGCCTTGGCGGCCATCCGCGCGGGCCTGGCGGTGGGCCAGAGCGCCGCGCAACTGGAGCCGGCGCCCCAGGGCATCTGAATGGGCACAGGCCGACGGCCCTGAGCCTAGTCGTGCTCCAGGTGCTGATCGAGGAAGTCGAAGTAGCGCTGGCGCAGGGCCGGCGCCTCGTTGACCAGGTGATGACGGGCCTCGGCCAGGCGCAGGATCTTAGGCGCGGCGAACTTGTCCTCGAGCACGCCGAGGTTGTGCCGCCAGTCGACCGTTCTGTCGGCCTCGCCCTGGACGATCAGCGGGCTGTGGCCGCTGCGCGGGCTGGCCTCGATCCGCGGCACCCACTGGGTCAGGGCGCCGAACCAGGCGGTCGGCAATTCGCGGGCCTGCAGCGGGTCGCGGTTCTGCACGAAGTCGATGAACTCGGCGTCGCTGGAGTTCTCGCTGAAGCGCCGCGGTATGGCCTTGACGAAGGGCTTGAGCAGGCCGTAGCTGAATTGCGACCAGCCCCAGGCCCGCGGCCGCACCAGCGGCGCCAATAGAATGCTCTGGCCGATTTCCGGGCGCGGACTGCTGCTCAGCAGATAGTCGAGCAGGATCGCCGCGCCGGTGCTCTGGCCGCACAGGTGCCAGGGCGCCGGCAGCGCCAGCAGCGCCGCTTCCTCGAGCAGCCCGGCCAGCACCTGCTGGTATTCGGCAAAATCCTCGATGCTGGCCCGCGCGCCGCTGGACAGGCCATGGCCGGGCAGGTCGCAGGCCAGCACCGCGTACTGGTTGTGCAGCGCCCAGTCGACCACGTGGCGATACAGGCCCATGTGGTCGTAGTAGCCATGAATCAACAGCAGCGTCCCCCGTGGGTGCGCCGGCGTCCACAGCTGCGCGGCGATCTGGTAGCCGGCGGCCGGAAAACTGCCCAGGCGGCAGTCCAGCCGCGCGTGATGCGCCAGGTCGATGCCGTAGAAGGCGCGGTAGGCCTGGACCGCAGGCAGCTCCAGGGTCGCCGAGGCGAGGGGGGCCAGCGAGGGGCGCAGGTGGTCGGGGTCGAAAGGCGCGGGCACGAGACTGTCCATCGAGTGAGCGGTATGGCCCGGGCGCGAGGGGCCGCGCCTGTGTCTGGCCGATGCGCAGATATTCTGCTGTGATGCCCGCCGTGGCAAGCCAGGCACCCTGTTCCGCGGCCTCCCATCCTGCTCCGTCCATCGCCCAGCTCCCTGGCAGTCAAGGTACTCGCGCTCTGCCGGGACTTGCCTAGGACGGGTTGCTGGGCCGCTAGCTGGGTCCCGTCGATCCATGCACCCCGCAATTCTCCGACACTCGTTTGAGCCGGCCGGGCGAACCGGCCGATCAAGGGCTTCAGCTGCCGCGCCAGTGCTGTGGGGTGCAGCCATGCCAGCGGCGGAAGGCGCGGTAGAAGGGCGAAAGCTCGGCGAAACCACAGGCCCGCGCCACCTCGCGGATCGCCACACCGGCCTCCAGCAGCTGCGCCGCGCGGCCGCGGCGCAGCTCATCGTGCAGGCCGCGAAAGCTCGCGCCCTGCTCGGCC
>JBFHKK010000120.1:0-7131 GCA_041595475.1 Pseudomonas sp.
GTGACCTTGATCGGATCGAGCAACACATAGTCCTCGGCCACCTCGCCAAAGCCATGCCAGTCGGCCTTGGGCTGCAGCACCCAGTCCTGGGTACGCACATCATCGGCACCCTCGGCCTGGGGCGGCTGCCAGATACTGAACCACCAGTCGTCGGCTTCGAGGTTCTGTCGCAGATTGGCCAGGGCCCGGCGAAAGCTCAGGGCCTCATCGAAGGTTTCCTGGATCAGCGAACGTCCGGCCGGACCTTCCATCATGGCCGACGCCACATCCAGGGAAGCGATGATCCCGTACTGTGGCGAGGTGGAGATGTGCATCATGAAGGCTTCGTTGAAGCGATCGCGATCCAGCTGGCGTGCGCCGCCATCCTGGACGTGGATCATCGAGGCCTGGCTGAAAGCCGCCAGCAGCTTGTGGGTCGAATGAGTGCTGAACACCAGGGGGCCTTGGGCCTCGCGCGAGGTGCCCATGCCGTAGCGCCCGGCGTAAAACTCATGGAAGGCCGCATAGGCATACCAAGCCTCGTCGAAATGCAGCACCTCGACGGTATCGCCCAGGGTCTGCTTGATCAGCTCGGCGTTGTAGCAGAGGCCGTCGTAGGTCGAGTTAGTCACCACCGCCAGTTTTACCCTGGGTGCCCTCCCCTTGGCCAGCGGGCTGGCGTCGATCTTGGCCTGGATCGCCTCGCGGGAAAATTCGCTCAGCGGGATCGGCCCGATCACCCCCAGTTCGTTGCGCTCGGGGCACAGGTACAGGGGGATCGCCCCGGTCATGATGATCGAATGCAGAATCGATTTGTGGCAGTTGCGATCGACCAGCACCAGGTCGTCACGCCCGACCATGCCGTGCCAGACGATCTTGTTGGCGGTGGAGGTGCCATTGATCACGAAATAGGTGTGGTCGGCGCCGAAATTGCGCGCCGCGCGCGCTTCCGCCTCGGCCAGGGGCCCGGTGTGATCCAACAGCGAACCCAGCTCCGGCACCGACACCGAGAGGTCGGAGCGCAGGGTGTTCTCGCCGAA
Source organism: Pseudomonas sp. (assembly GCA_041595475.1). Taxonomy (GTDB): domain Bacteria; phylum Pseudomonadota; class Gammaproteobacteria; order Pseudomonadales; family Pseudomonadaceae; genus Aquipseudomonas. Next base: position 1,020 of record JBFHKK010000120.1, read on the forward strand.
GAACTGGTGGAAGGCCTGACCGACCGGGCTCTTGCGATAGGCCACGCCACCGCCATGGCCCGGGGTGTGCCAGGAGTAGTTCGACTGCGCCGTGTGCTGCACCAGCGCGCGGAAGAACGGCGGCAGCAGGCCGTCGAGGTAGTTGCGCGCGGCGCGCGCCACCTGGCGCGCGAGAAAGGGCACCGTGTCCTCGAACAGATAGAGGATGCCGCGCAACTGGTCGAGGTCGGCCATGGCCTCGGCGGGGGCATTCTCGATGGTCACCTGCTCGCCCAGGGCGAAGATCGGCAGCTGCGGCGCCCGAACCCGGGCGATGCGGATCAGCTCGACCATATCCTGCAGCAGGTGCTTGTTCTCCCCCGCGCCTTCGGCGCTCACCAGAATGCAGGCCAGTCCATGGTGAGTGGAGGCGACGATGCGGCCCTCGGCGGCGCCGGCGCTGGACAGGATGCTGAAGCCCTCCTGTTCCAACTCCCGGGCGATGGCGCGAACCCGATCGCCGGCCACGCTGTCGGCCTTGATGTCGCGGTGCACGATGAGCACGGGAAACTTGAGGTCTTTGTACATTGCGGCGTCCCCGAAGACGGCAGGCCAGCGCCGGCCAATCCGCTCAGGGTAGAGGCTCGCCGGAGGCGGCGGAACCCCTGCTGCTTGACGCTATACGAAAAGGTCGCGCGGCGATAATTGGCCGCGCGCGCCTCAAGCCTCCTGCGGCGCCGGCTCCAGCTGCCGCCACAGGGCCGGTGCCCCGGCGGTTTTCTCGATCAGGGCCAGACGCGCCTGATGCTCGGCCAATTCCGCGGCACTGGCGGCAATCACCCGGCTGCGGCGCCGCTCCAGTGGCAGGCGGCGGATCGCGCTGGGCTGCTGACGCCCGCTGCTGTCGGCTTCCGCGCCCTCGCCGGCCAGCGACAGGCGGGTCTGGCCGCCGGTCATCGCCAGGTAGAGGTCGGCGAGGATCTGCGCATCGAGCAAGGCGCCGTGCAGGTCGCGCCCGGAGTTGTCGACGTCGTAGCGCTTGCACAGCGCATCGAGGTTGTTGCGCTGGCCCGGATGGCGCTCGCGAGCCATCAACAGGGTATCGAGAATCGAGCAATGCTCGCCGATATCGGCGCGCTCGGCCTGGGCCAGCAGGGCGAACTCGTTGTTGATGAAGCCGACGTCGAAGGCCGCGTTGTGAATGATCAGCTGGGCGCCCTGGATGAACTCGAAGAACTCATCGGCGACCTCCTTGAAGCGCGGCTTGTCCTGGAGGAACTCGTTGGTGATGCCATGCACCGCGATGGCGCCCTCGTCGACCTCGCGATCGGGCTGCAGGTAGACGTGAAAATGCCGCCCGGTCAGGCGCCGGCCGAGCAGTTCGACACAGCCGATCTCGATGATCCGGTGGCCATCAGTCACCGGCATGCCGGTGGTTTCGGTATCCAGAACGACGCTACGCACGCTTGCTCATCCTCACTTCGTCGACTCCGCGGTTGGCCAGCTGGTCCGCCCGCTCGTTGCCATGGTGGCCGGTATGCCCGCGCACCCACTCCCAGGTCACCCGATGCCGGTTCACCTGCTCATCGAGTTGCTGCCACAGGTCGGCATTCTTCACCGGCTGCTTGGCGGCCGTCTTCCAGCCGCGCTTCTTCCAGTTCGGCAGCCAGTCGGTGATGCCCTGCATCACGTACTGCGAGTCGGTCACCAGGCGCACCTCGCAGGCGCGCTTGAGCTCGGCCAGGGCGCGAATCGCCGCGGTCAGCTCCATGCGGTTGTTGGTGGTGTCCGCCTCGCCGCCCCAGAGTTCCTTTTCCACGCCCTTGAACACCAGCAGCGCGCCCCAGCCACCGACGCCAGGATTGCCCTTGCAGGCCCCGTCGGTGTAGATCTCCACTTGTTCAGACATGCAGCGCCCATCGCCTCTTGAGAAATTCGCCCGGCCTCTTCAGCGGGGCTCGGCGTTACGCCGACTGACCTTGGCCACCGGCAACGGCAGCAGCTTGCCCATGGCGGGCCGCTGACTCTGGCGCAGCGGCCGCAGGCCGACCACCAACTTGCGCGCCACCAGCAGGTAGAAGCCGCCGGCCGGTGCCTGGGCGCGCTCGCCCCAGGTTTCCAGGCGGGCCAGGCGCGCCTGCCAGGCCGGCGAAGCAAGCGGCGGACGATAGCATCCGAAGCAGCGTTTCTCCAGCGCGAAACCGAGCAGGCTGAGCCAGTCGCCGACCCGGCTGGGCGCGATGCAGCGGGCTCGCCGCAGCCCGTCGCGGGCGATGAGATGACGCAGGCCCCAGGCGCTGAGCGGGTTGATCCCGAGGATCAGCAGATGGCCGCCGGGGCGCACGCTGCGGGCCGCTTCGCGCAGCAGGCCATGGGGCGAGCGGCTGAAATCCAGCGCGTGCTGCAGGAGCACCGCATCGGCGGCGTTCTCGCCCAGGGGCCAGGCCTGTTCGTCCGCGACTATGTCCACTTCCGGGAAAGGCGCGCCCAGGCGCACCAGCTGCTGGATTCCCCCGTGGCCCGCCAGCGCCTGGGCCGGAGGGCCGTAATGCACCAGATAGCCACCAAAGAAGCGCGCCAGCTCGCGCTCGAGCAGCGGCTGCTGGCGCGCCAGCAACAAGCGCCCGTGGGGGCCATCGAACCAGCACCGCGCCCCGTCGATCAGCGCCAGCCAGTCCTCGTCGACCTTGGCGATAAGCTCATCGGACATATGGAGTACCTGCGTAGTCGTCGCTGCCAATGCAACCTAAGATGAACCTTTGTCGAGCAAATAGCGACCTTCCCATGATGACCATCGAAGCCCTCCCCGCGTTCAGCGACAACTATATCTGGCTGTTGCCGGAACCCGCGCAGCAGCGCTGCGCCGTGGTCGATCCGGGCGACGCCGCTCCGGTCCTGGCCTGGCTGGCCGCGCACCCGCACTACAGGCTCAGCGACATCCTGATTACCCACCATCATGCCGATCATGTCGGCGGCGTCGAGGCATTGAAGGCGGCCACAGGGGCGCGGGTCATAGGCCCGGCCCGGGAGAAGATTCCCGCCCGCGATCTCGCCGTCGATGACGGCGACAGCGTTGCGGTCCTTGGCTACCGATTCGAGGTCATCGCCGTACCGGGCCACACCCTGGGTCACATTGCCTTCCATGAGGCCGAGCAGCACTGGCTTTTTTGCGGCGATACCCTGTTCGCCGCCGGCTGCGGTCGCCTGTTCGAGGGCAGCCCGGAGCAGATGCATGCCTCGCTCAGCCGGCTGGCGGCCCTGCCCGGACAGACCCAGGTGTTCTGCGCCCATGAATACACCCAGAGCAACCTGCGCTTTGCCCAGGCGGTCGAGCCGGACAATCCGCAGATCGCCCAACGCCTTCGGCAGGTCAACGCCTGGCGCCAGGCCGGACGCATCAGCCTGCCGTCGAACCTGGAACTCGAACGCGCCACCAATCCTTTCCTGCGTTGCCAGCAAGCCGCCGTGATAGCCAAGGTCGAAGAGCGCGAAGGGGCTCAAGCGCGCGCCCCCAGCGCAGTTTTCGCCTGCTTGCGCGCCTGGAAAGACCGCTTCTAAGGCAGGCGATGGGCCGGGCTCCGAACGATCGAATCCTTGACCCTCTCCGGCGGGCTTCCTAGAATCGGGCGCTCTTTTGCCTGAAAAACAAGCCTCGGCCAATGCCTTTATCAAATTACAAGACATTGAATATAAAGGCATTTCTTTCAAGAGGCCGGACTCTTGCGGTGCTCTGCTGCCTCGCCCTGAGCGGCTGTCAGAGCCTCGACAAAGGCGTTGTCGAGCAGCACAGCACCGTCCCGCTGGAGCGGGCCCCAGCGCCGTCGCCACAGGCGCAGGCTGCAGAACCGCAATCGGAGGAGCCCGAGGACATCTGGGATCGTATCCGCGCCGGCTATCAGTTACAGGACGACAGCGGCCTCAACCCGCGCATCGAACAGCAGCGCCTGTGGTTCGTCGGCAATCCGCACTTCGTGGAAAAGGTCGGCGAGCGCAGCAGCCCTTATATCTTTCACATCGTCGAGCGGCTCGAGGCGCGCAACATGCCGACCGAGCTGGCGCTGTTGCCGATGATCGAAAGCGCCTACAACCCGCTGGCCTACTCCAGGGCCCAGGCCGTGGGCCTGTGGCAGTTCATTCCCTCGACCGGGCGCAATTTCAACCTGCGCCAGACCCGCTGGTATGACGGCCGTCGCGACGTCCTGGCCTCGACCCAGGCGGCGCTGAATTATCTGTCGCGCCTGCATCAGATGTTCAATGGCGACTGGCTGCTCGCCCTGGCCGCCTACAATGCCGGTGAAGGCCGCGTCAGCCGGGCCATCGAACGCAACGAGCAGTTGGGCTTGCCGACCGACTACTGGAACCTCTCGCTGCCCGACGAAACCCGCAACTACGTGCCCAAGTTGCTGGCCCTGGCCCAGGTGGTGATGAACCCCCAGGCCTATGGCGTGAACCTGCAGCCGATCGCCAACGAGCCCTACTTCGCCAAGGTGGAATTCAAGCAGCAGATGGATTTGTCGCGGGTCGCCGAGCTGGCCGATCTGGACGAAGACCAGCTCTATCTGCTCAATCCGGCGTACATGCGCCGCATCACACTGGATGGCCCCAAGCATCTGCTGGTGCCCACCGACAAGGCCGACAGCCTCAGCGCCAGCCTGGCGTCGCTCAAGCCCCAGCAGGCCCTGACATGGCAGGAGTACAGCGTGCGTGCCGGCGACAATCTGGGCGGCATCGCCGCCCGCCATCAGGTGACGGTCGCGACCCTCAAGGAGTTCAACCAACTGGCCAGCGATCGCTTGCGCATCGGCCAGGTCCTGAGCATCCCGGGCCAGCCAAGCGCGTCCGCGCCAGCCGTTGCGCAGGCCTCGCCGCTTTCGTCGGACGGCGACAGCCAGCGGCGCCGCTATCGGGTCAAGAGCGGCGACAACCTCTGGCGCATCGCCAAGACGCACCGCCTATCGGTCGAGCAGGTCCAGCGCTGGAACAACCTCAAGGGGCACAGCCTGCGCGTCGGCCAGACGCTGGCGCTCTATGACCCGCGTCCTTCGCGTTAGGCTCGGGGTTTCGGCCTGCGGAGCAACGATCAGCGGGCCTTGCTTAGGGCCTCCAGGCAGCGCCCGGCCAGCTGGGTGAAGCGCTGAAAGGCGACGAACTGCTCATGCTTGAGGGCTCGCCCGGAAATTCGGTTGTCGCCATACACCAGCCCCACCTCGCGAGTACCGGCCAGCAAGGGGGCAATGAAGAACATGCCCTGGCCCAGCCATTGGCGAATCTGCGGGGTGACCAGTTCGTTGAGGTTGTAGCTGGCTGGCACGCCCATCCACAGCGCTTCTTTATTGCGCAGCGCATAGCCAAAGATATGGCTCTGCGGCCCCTTGATCACCGGAAGCTCGAAATCGCTCAGCCAGCCCAGGGTCTGCTCGCCGACCACCCGCTTGGAGCGAAAGCAGCGCTGCCCATCGGCCAGCACCACCAGCGCCACGCGCTCGAGTCCCGCACCCTGATGCAGCCCCTGAAAAAGCATATCGAGGATGCCGCTGACATCGCCCCGACTGGACGCCATCTGGCCAAGATCCTGCAGGGCCTGCTGCATCACCTGCAGGTTGGGCTGCAGCAGGCGCGCCTTGCGCTGCTGCTGCTGCAGGCGAATCTGCCCCGGATCGGTGTGGGGGATCAGGCTGCACAGGCGGCTGGCGCCGAAAGTCGCGGCCACCTTGACCGTCTCGTCGGCGCTGGCCAGCACCTGCTGTAGCGCATCCTGCGGCGAGACCCCGATGAAATCGGCCATCTGCTCGATCAGTTTCTCCATCGCCGGCGAATCCCAGCCCTCCAGCGCCGCCTCGCTGATCCGGGTGCCGAGGCTCACGGCAAAGGCCGCCGGATCGTGGGGGCTGGGCGAGGCGTGCGCCAGGCTGGTGAGTTCGCCGAGATTCCAGGACTTGACCAGACCCTGGGTCAGCTGACGGAAACTGGTACCGAGCACCTCGCGTATCGCGGCCTCGACATCCACCCCGGGCTGATCCAGGACATCGGCCAGCTGGTCGGCCTGCTCGCCGCCACAGCCCCAGAAGGCCAGCTCGCCCAGGTGAAAGAGCAAGGCGGCGATGAAGACTTCCTCCTGGTGCCGGGACATCAC
>JBFHKK010000121.1:0-7122 GCA_041595475.1 Pseudomonas sp.
CTGGTAGCCCAAAGGCGTTACCCCGGTGGCTTTCTTGAACCGCCGACTCAGGTGTCGTTCGGTCAGCCCTTTCGACTCGGCGTAGCCCCGAAAGTCAATGAACTGCTCGACGCTACTCTCAATTTGTGCCTGCAATGTTGCCACCACAGCATCGGCGTGGCTTTTCGACGGGGAAAAGATGGCGAAGCGATTCTGGCTTTCATAGTTGGGCTCCACCAGCATCAACTTGGCCGTGGCCAGCGCCAGCTCACGGCTGTGGTAGCGCTGAATCAGGTAGAGCACCAACTGTGCGACGGCCAGAGCCCCGCCGGCGCTGATCAGGTCGCCATGGTCGATTAGCAGCTTTTCGCTGAGAAAACGGGCCCTCGGGAACAGTTCCCTGGCGACCGGCAACGACGCCCAGTGACAACTGAGCATGCGCTCTTTAGCCAGACCCGCCCGAGCTACCAGGAAGTTACCGGTACAGACGCTGGCAATCACCGTGCCGGCAGCATGCCAGCGGGTGAGTTGGGGGTACAGGGCCTGCAGCCGTTGCAGCGCCGCTTCTACCTGTGCCGCCGGCAACACCGACTCGAAGGCCCCGGGCAACAGCACGATCTCTGGTTTTGGCTCATGGCTCAGATCGGCCAGGGGGGACAAGACGTATCCGTTGTAGGCAGTTTCCCGGCTGTGCAGACCTATCAGGCGCACCTGGAAGGGAGCCTCCGCCTCTCCACTAAAGCGGCGCGCCGCGTAATTCGCTGCGAGCAGCAGATCGACGATGGTAAATACACTGGAGGCTTGGCAGCGCTCGGTAATCACAATTGCAACGCTTGGCATACAACCTCCTGGCAGATCACAACTAGCAGAATGCCTGAGCGGGACAGAAGGGTGAAATGTCTAAATAGGCCTGAATGACGCCAATTCGGATATCCGTATTGATGTCCGAATTAGCCCGCAAGGCGCCAGAATTGACACTCGGGAAGCATTCGTCCTACGAGCTAGTCTGTGCTCGCCTAACACTGGGCAAACCAACGACAAGCAAGGAATCAAACGTGAACCCAGAGCAAATGCATGCCCTCGCCAGCGAACTGGCGAGAGTCAAGAGCGAGCAGAACATTGCGGCCGCATTGGCCATTTACCACCCGGACATTGAGTTGCAGGTGCCGAGCATAGAGTTAGTGCATCGCGGCACCGCCGCTGTCGAGCGGGGGTTGCAGATATTCTTCGTGCTGTTTCCGGACTACCAGATCGGACTGCACAAGGTCGCCTACCAAGGCGCGACCCTGCTCGCCACTGGCCAGGTAAGCCTGACCCCTTGCGTGCCGGCGCATACTTGCCCGCGCATCAGCATGCCAGTGTTTCTGGAGTTGGAGTTTCGCGACGCCCGCATTCATCGGGAGACCTTTTTCCTCGATGTTGGGTTGCTGTGTCGGCGCGCCGGCATCACTGCCGACCAGCTCCGCGCCGCGGCGGCCGAGGCGCAGTGTGCGCTCGAGCAGGCGGAGGTGCGCGCATGCTGACCCTACATGCATGGACCACCCAGAATGCCCGCAAGATCACCATCATGCTGGAGGAGTGTGGCCTTCCCTATCAAATCAGTCCGGTCGACATTCTCAAGGATGAGCAGTTCCTGCCCCAGTTCCTTCGGTTGAATCCCAACGCCAAGATCCCCGTGCTGGTGGATGCCGATGTGCGCGGTGCCGATGGGGAACCGCTGGCGATCTTCGAAACCGGCGCGATCCTGCTCTACCTGGCGGAGAAGAGCGGAAAATTTTTATCCACACACCCTGGTCAGCGTGCTCACACTCTCAGCTGGTTGTTCTGGCAGACCAGCGGCATCGGCCCGGCGTTCGGCAACTTGGCCCATTTCGCCTCCGCCAACGTGCAGGATCGTACACGGCTGAACGGTTTTCTTGAGAAGACTGGCGCTCGCGAACCGATTCAATACGCTGTGCAGCGTTTCGCCCGTGAGAGTCTGCGACTGCTTGGCGTACTCGAAGAAGCATTAGTCAACCGCCCGTACGTTGCAGGCGAGCTGTCCATCGCCGACTTTGCCCTCTATCCCTGGGTGGAATCGGGCTGGCCGGGCTTCCAGTCGCTGTGTCCGACCTTGTCGCGAGACTTTGCCCGGGTGGAGCGCTGGATGGATCGACTCAAGCAGCGCGAGGCGCTCAGCCGTGGTATGGATCGCCTGGCATGGGGTGCACCCCTCTAGCACTCAGGCAGTCGGTGCTCCGCTTGGTAGGGTCAGAGTGGTTGTGGAGTCGGCTGAAAGAGGCCTACCTCCTTGCCGGATTGGCTCTAAAGCAGAGGCTCTGCACCCAGGTCGCGCGCCGGATGGTCCGTCGATACTAGGTGCTGCTCCTGCGTTGCCGGGCCCAGCCGCTCAGGGCATCGACCGCCAGCACCAGCAGCAGCATGGCGAGGATCACGGTCGCCGCCTGGGCCTCCTGGAACAGGCTCAGGTGCAGATAGAGCATCTGCCCCAGGCCGCCGGCGCCGACGAAGCCCAGTACGCTGGCCATGCGAATGTTGTTTTCCCAGCGATACAGCGAATAGGCCACCAGTTGCGGCCAGACCGTGGGCAGGGTGCCATAGCTGAAGGCCGCCAGGGCGCCGCCGCCGCTCAGGCGAATGGCCTCGGCCGGTTCCCGCGGGCAGTTTTCCAGGGTTTCGGCGAACAGCCGGCCGAGCACCCCGGCGGTGTGCAGGGCCAGGGCCAGTGTCCCGGCGTTCGGTCCCAGGCCGGCGGCCAGCACCACCAGCGCCGCCCAGACCAGCTCCGGCACCGCGCGCAGGGCATTCAGCAGCAGGCGCGCAAGGGCGCGCGCCGGCGCGCCGCCGCGGCCGGAGGCCGGCAGCGCCAGGAGCAGTCCGAGCAGGGCCGCCAGCAGGGTGCCGGTGGCGGACATGGCCAGGGTTTCCAGGGCCCCGACGGCGATCGCCCGCAGGTGCGCGGCGGCGAAGTCCGGCCTGAGGAAACCGCCGGCGTACTGGCGCATCTGGCCCAGGCTGTCGGCATCCAGCAGTGCGGCCAGATCGATGCCCAGATAGGCGAAGGAGGCGACGACCGCCAGCAGCACGGCCAGCAGCAGCGCGGCACGCATGAGCAGGTTCACAGCAGCTTGGCCCGCAGCAGGCGACTGATCTGGTCGGCCAGCAGCACCAGCACCAGGAAGGTCAGCAGCATGCTGGCCACCTCGCCGCCGGCGAACATGCGCAGCGACAGGTCGATCTGCTGGCCGAGGCCGCCGGCGCCGACGAAGCCCATGATCACCGAGGCGCGAATCGCGCATTCCCAGCGGTACACGGTGTAGGACAGCATCTCGGCCGCGGCGCCGGGCAGCACCCCATAGGCGAAGGCGGCCAGGCGCGGGCTGCCGGCGATCAGCAGGGCGCGCGCGGGGCGCGGATCGACCGATTCGAAGATCTCCGCATAGACCTTGCCGAGCATGCCGCTGTAGGTGATGGCGATCGCCAACACCCCGGCGGTGGGCCCCAGGCCGACCGCGCGGACGAACAGCAGCGCCCAGACGATCTCCGGCACGCTGCGCAGGACGATCAGCAGGCCGCGCACCGGCCAGCGCAGCAGCAGGGCCCAGGGGTGCGGCCGGCCGCCGCGGTGGGCGGCCGACAGCGACAGGGCGCGGCTGGCCAGCAGGCTGGCCGGCAGGGCGATGAGCAGTGCCAGGGCGGTGCCGGCGGTGGCAATGGCCAGGGTCTGCAGGGTGGCCTGGCCGAGCAGGCGCAGGAAGTCGCCGTCGTGGGCCAGCGGCCAGAAATCGGCGAGAAAGCGGCCCATGTTGGCGGCATTGTCCGGTTCGAACAGCGCCGTCAGATCCAGCTCGCTGAGCGACAGCGCCGGCCAGAGCAGCAGCAGCGCCAGCAGGGTCAGGGCCAGCCGCGGTGCGCTGGCCGGATCGCGTCGGCCGGCCGCTAGCATCGGGGAATCTGCACCCAACTGGTGGCCGGCGCGGCGAAGTCCGCTGGGGTCTGCAACTGCTCGTTGGCGTAGAGCGCCTGCAACTGCTCGGGGCGGATGGCCGCGGGCGGCAGGTCGAAGGCGATGCGGCCAGCGCGCAGGCCGATGATGCGGGGGAACTGGGCCAGGGCCAGGTCCACCGCATGCAGGCTGGCCAGGAGCGTCATGCCGCGCTGCTGCGCCTCGCGATTGAGCACCTCCAGGGTGTGCTCGGCGAGCCGCGGGTCCATGGCTGAGACCGGCTCGTCGGCCAGCACCAGCTCGGGCGCCTGATAGAGCACCCGGGCGATGCCGACCCGCTGCAACTGGCCGCCGGAGAGATGCTCGCAGCGCTCGAACAGCTTGTCGGCCAGATCCAGGCGCGAGAGGGCCGCGCGGGCGCCGGGGATGTCCAGCGGATGCAGCAGGCTGAGCAGGCCTCGGGCCAGCGACCACTGGCCGAGCTTGCCGGCCAGCACCGCGGTGACCACCCGCTGACGGGGCGGCAACGGCGGCGCCTGGTGAATCAGGCCGATGCGCGCGCGCAGGGCCTGGCGCTGGCGCGGCTTGAGCTGCCAGGGCTGCTGCTCGAGCAGGCTGATGTGGCCGCTGCTCGGCCGCAGACCGGTGGCCAGCAGGCGCAGCAGGCTGGTCTTGCCGGCGCCAGAGGGGCCGATCAGGGCCACCCGTTCGCCGGGCTGCAGGTGCAGATCGATGCCGCTCAGGGCGAGGTGGCCGTTGGCGTGGGTCAGGCCCACGCCCTCGAGCCTCAGGCTCACTGCAAGAGGCCGGCGGCGCGCGCGGCGTCCTCGATGCCCTGGTAGTTCTTCACCTCGGTCTCGATGAAGCGGCTGGCCGCCTGCAGGTCGAGAATGGCCTTGTGTTCGGGCTTGGCCGGATCCAGGGCGAGGAAGGCCGCCTTGATCTTCTCGCGCAGGGCCGGCTCGAGGCCGCCGCGCACCGTCCAGTTGTAGTCGAAATAGGGCGCGGTGGTGGCGATCACCTTGACCTTGTCGGTGTCGATCTTGCCGGCGGCGACCAGCTTGTCCCAGACCGAGGCGTTGAGCACGCCACCGTCGGCCTTGCCGGCCTGGACCCAGGCGGCGGTGGCGTCGTGGGCGCCGGAGTAGGCGACGCGGCTGAAGAAGTCTTCGGGCTTGATGCCGTCCTGCAGCATGAAGTAGCGCGGCATCAGGCTGCCGGAAGTGGACGACACCGAACCGAAGGCGAAGCTCTTGCCCTTGAGGTCCTGCAGCGATTTCACCGCCGGGTCGGCGCTGATGATCTTGCTGGTGAATTTCTCGTCTTCGGCGCGCTGCACCAGGGGAATGGCGTCGCCGGTCTTCAGGCGGGTCTGGACGAAGGTGAAGCCGCCCAGCCAGGCCAGGTCGACGCGCTTGGCGGCGAGGGCTTCGACCACGGCGGCGTAGTCGGACACGGGAATAAACTCGACCTTCATCTCCAGTTGTTGCTCGAGGTAGGCGCCCAGGGGCTCGAACTTGCGCAGCAGTTCGGTGGGGGCTTCGTCGGGAATGGCCGAGACCCTGAGGACATCGGCGGCCTGGGCGAACAGGCTGGACAAAGAAAGGGTGAAGCCGGCGGCAAGCGCCAGGGTACGCAGCAACATGGTGGGTTCTCCGGTTCAATGGCGGGGAAAGCCGGCGGATTATAGGGAGGTGCGCGGCGCCGTGCAGCTTTCATTCGCCGGCGCGGCGGCTAAGATGCGGGTTTTCTCTCGACCACCTGGAGGCTCGCCATGCCCCTCTCGCTCCCGACCATCGCCTTCGCCGGCATCGGCCTGATGGGCCTGCCCATGAGCCGCCGGCTGCTGGCCGCCGGCTATCCGCTGCGGGTCTGGAACCGTTCGCCGGAAAAGTGCGCCGCGCTGCTGGCCCTGGGTGCGCAGTCGGTAGGGCGTCCGGCCGAGCTGTGCGCCGAGGCCGAGCTGGTGATGCTCTGCCTGGCCGATACCGCGGCGGTGCGCGAGGTGGTGTTCGGCCCCGGCGGCATAGTCGAGGGTGCGCGGCCCGGGCAGTTGCTGGTGGATTTCTCCAGCCTCGAGCCGGCGGCGACCCGCGAGATGGCCGCCGAACTGCAGCGGCGCACGGGCATGGCCTGGGTCGATGCGCCTGTGTCGGGGGGCACCGCCGGCGCCGAGGCCGGCAGCCTGGCGATCATGGCCGGCGGCCGCGAGGCGGACATCGAGCGGCTGCGGCCGATTCTCGCCCACCTCGGCCAGCGCCTGACGCGCATGGGCGAGGTCGGCGCCGGTCAGGTGACCAAGGTGTGCAACCAGATGCTCGTCGCCTGCAACGCCCTGGTGATCGCCGAGGTGGTGGCCCTGGCCGAGCGCGCCGGGGTGGATGCCGCGCTGCTCGCCCCGGCCCTGGCCGGCGGTTTCGCCGACTCCAAGCCCTTGCAGATTCTCGCGCCGCAGATGGCCGCCAGTGCCTTCGAGCCGATCAAGTGGCATGTGCGCACCCTGCTCAAGGACCTGGATACCGCCGTCAAGCTGTCCCGCGAGACGGGCTCGGCCACGCCTGTCAGCGGCCTGGCCGCGCAGCTGATGCGCCTGCACGCCAGTCAGGGCCATCTCGAGCGCGATCCTGCGACCCTGGTCGAGCTCTATCGCGGGCGGCAGCCATGAAGATCGCCGCCAACCTGTCGCTGCTGTTCACCGAGCAGCCGCTGCTCGAGCGGGTGGTCGCCGCCCGCGCCGCCGGCTTGGACGGCGTGGAAATCCAGTTCCCCTACGAACTGCCGGCCATCGCCCTGAAGGAGGCGCTGGCGCGGGCCGGCCTGCCGCTGGTGCTGATCAATCTGCCGGCCGGCGACCTGATGGACGGCGGCGCCGGTCTGGCCGCGGTGCCGGCGCGCCAGGCGCAGTTCGACGCCGCCCTGGAGCAGGCGCTGAGCTATGCGGCCATGGTTCGGCCGCTGCGGGTCAATGTGCTGGCCGGGCGCCTGGCCGAGGGCCTCGAGCGCGAGCAGGCATTGGCCTGCCTGGCGAACAACCTGGGCAAGACCGCCGAGGCTTTTCAGGCGCTGGGGATAGGGGTGCTGGTGGAGGCGATCAATCCGCTGGACATGCCCGGGTTCTTGATCAATACACCGGCGCAGCTGGAGGCGCTGCTCGAGGCGGTGGCGCATCCCAATCTGGCGGCGCAGCTGGATCTCTA
>JBFHKK010000122.1:0-7063 GCA_041595475.1 Pseudomonas sp.
ATCCCGGTGGAATACTGCGGAGCCGCGCGCCTTTCTCGGAGTCCCCATGCTGCACGTCCTGCCCGCCGCCTTGCGCGGCCTGATCGGCGCCGCCCTGCTGGCGCTCAACACCCTGTTCTGGTGCTGGCCGCTGTTCGCCGTCACCCTGCTGAAGATCTGCCTGCCATTCGCCGCCGCCCAGCGCGCCTGCGCCGACCTGATGGACCTGATTCAGGAAGCCTGGATCGGCTGCAACAAGGGCTGGATGAACCTGGTCGGCCGCACGCGCTGGGATGTACAAGGCCTGCAAGGCCTGGATGAGCGCCACTCCTACCTGGTCACCAGCAACCACCAGAGCTGGGTCGACATCCTGGTCCTGCAGTACCTGCTCAACCGGCGCATTCCGCCGATCAAGTTCTTCCTCAAGCAGGAGCTGATCTGGGTGCCGGTGATCGGCTTGTGCTGGTGGGCGCTGGGTTTTCCCTTCATGAAGCGCTACTCCAAGGCCTACCTGGCCAAGCACCCGGAAAAGAAAGGCAAGGATCTGGCAACCACCCGCCGCACCTGCGCCAAGTTCCGCAACCGCCCGGTGAGCATCTTCAATTTCCTCGAAGGCACCCGCTTCACTCCAGCCAAGCATGCGCAGCAGGGCTCGCCCTTCCAGCACCTGCTCAAGCCCAAGGCCGGCGGCATCGCCTTCGTGCTCGATGCCATGGGCGAACAGCTGCACAGCATCGTCAACGTCACCATTCATTACCCCAGCGGCACGCCCGGTTTCTGGCAACTGCTCAGCGGTGAAGTCGGCGAAGTGGTGGTGCGCATCGGCGAGGTGCCGATTGCCGCCGAGTTCCTCGGCCGCAACTATGACCAGGACGAGGACTACCGGCTGGCTTTCCAGCTCTGGGTCAATCAGCTCTGGCAGGCCAAGGATGCCGAACTGGCCGCCCTGCGCGGCCAGTACCCTGCCCGGGGCCGCTCGGCCGGTTAGCTGCCGGCCTCGGCAACGAGCGAAGGCCGGGCCGCCAGCGACTGCCAGTCCAGCTGCCGGGGAAAGCGCTGCGCGGCCTCCGCGACCAGGCCCGGAGCCACCAGGAAGCCCTGCATGATGGCGCAGCCGTGGGCCACCAGCCACTCGCGCTGGGCCAGGGTCTCGACACCTTCGGCGATCACCTCAAGGCCCAGATTCCGGCCCAGGTCGATGATGGTGCTGACCACCGCCGCGTCGCGACTCGATTCGAGCATGTTGCTGATGAACAGCCGATCGATCTTCAAAGTGTCCAGTTCGAAGTGGCGCAAGTAGGCCAGGGAGGAGTAGCCGGTGCCGAAGTCGTCGATGGCGATCTTCACCCCCAGCCGCCGCAGCTGGCCCAATTGCTCCTGGGAGGCCTGCAGGTCGCGCATGAGCGCGCCCTCGGTCACCTCGACCTCCAATTGCGCCGGCGCCAAGCGGTAGCGCTCCAGCACCCGCTGCAGTTCTTCCGCCAGTTGCCGCCGGCCGAACTGCACCGGGCTGACGTTCAGACTCAGCACCAGGTCGCTGCCCCCCTGCTGCGCGAAAAGTGCCTGCTGCCGCGCGCCCTGATCGAAGATCCACTCGCCGAGACGATTGATCAGCTGGGTTTCCTCCAGCAGCGGGATGAACACCCCGGGCGGCACATTGCCGGCGGCCTGATGCTGCCAGCGCAACAGCGCCTCGAAGCCGCGCAGCTTGCCGCTGTCCAAGTGAATCTGAGGCTGATAGACCAGACTAAAGGCGTTCTCATCGATCGCCGTGCGCAGGCTTTCCTCGAGCAGCAGACGCGAGCGCGCCCGGCCGTTCATCTGCGGCGAGAAGAAGCGGTACTGCCGCGGGCCGGCCCGCTTGGCCTCGTACATGGCCATGTCGGCCGCGCGCAGCAGCCCTTCGACCGTCTGGCCGCAGTCCGGATAACAGGCGATGCCGATGCCTGCGCCGACCGTGAACTCGACGCCGTTCAAACTATGTCGCACCGACACCTGCTCGATCAGCTTCTCCGCCACCCGGGCGGCATCCTCGATGTGCGGCAGGCTGTCGAGCACCATGATGAACTCGTCACCGCCCACCCGCGCCAGGCTGTCGTAGGGCCGCAGGCATCCCTTGAGCTGGGCGCCAACCCGGCGCAACAGCTGGTCGCCGACGCCATGGCCAAGCGAATCATTGATGCGCTTGAAGTCATCCAGATCCAGACAGAGCACGGCCAGCTTGCGACCGCTGCGCTTGGTCCGCGCCAGCGCCGCATCCAGTGCCTTGTGGAAACCGCGTCTGTTGAGCAGCCCGGTCAGCGCGTCGGTCACCGCCAGCGACTCCAGTTGGGTGTGCAGGTCGCGCACCAGCGACATGTCCTGGGCCAGCAGCAGCAGCCCCTGCTGCGGTGCCGGCAGCGGCGAGCAGGTCAGCGACACCGGCACGCTACTGCCGTCGGCGGCACACAAACTGGCCTGTTCGAGCCGATAGACCTGCTGACGTTGCCAGCATTGGTAGAAGGGTGATGCCGGCCACGACTCGGCCGCCTCGGGACTGCGCAGCAAGGGCAACAGCGCCTGACCGGCCAGTTCATCCGGCGCACTGCCCAGCATCTTGGCCATGGCGGGATTGGCAAAGCGAATTCGACCGTCCTCACCGATCAGCAGGACGCCCTCGGTGGCATGCTGGAGCAACGAGGTATTGAGAGCCAGGGCATCGTCCAGCTGCCGATTGAGCTGCAGCAACTCACGACTGTTGCGCGCCTGCTCCAGACGCATGCCGATACGCTGGCGCAGAGCATCAGGATCGGTGAGCAGGGGCATCACCTCCACACCGGCCCGCTCAAGACCCTGCCAGCCGGGCCTGCACGGCTGGTCCGGACCGTACAGGACGATGATAGGTGTCTGGCGCCCCTGGGGATGACAGCGAATCCGCCGCACCCAGGCGCCTGGATCGGCGTCCGCCGCAGCCAGTTCAAGCAGCACTAGCGTGACCTGCTCGGCCTGAAGGCACTCCAGGACGCTGTCGGCGCAGGGAAACACGCGCAACTGCCAATCGCCCTGAACGAGTGCCGCTTCCCTCGCCTGCAGCTTATCCGGCTGATCATGGATCAACAGGAGAACCGGCCTGTTGCGCTCATCTCGCATCAGTTGCTGTGGCATACCTGCCTCCCTGTCCCTAAGGACCCGCTCCTGCTTGGCCCTAACTTATCAGGGTAGTTCAGCTGGCGTCCATTGCCTGCAGATGTGGCACGACCGAGCCGAAAGCCCTGCCATTACCCGCTACTGCACGCCAGGCAGTGGCCGCAGCGTCACCTCTACCCGGCGGTTCTGCGCGCGCCCCTCGGCGCTGGCGTTGCTCGCCACCGGCTGATCCGGGCCCATGCCGCGGGTGCTCAGGCGCGAGCCATCGACGCCCTGGGCAAGCAGGTAGTTGGCCACGCTTTGGGCCCGGCGCAAGGACAAATCCATGTTGTAGGCGTGACTGCCGGTGCTGTCGGTATGGCCGACGATCTCGATGCTGTTCTGCTGATACTGGCGCAGCGAATTGGCCAAATTGTTGAGCGGCGTATAAAAACTCCCGGCGATCTGCGCCGAATCGGTGGCGAAGGTAATGCTTCCGGGCATGATCAGCTGGATCACGTCGCCCTGGCGCGCCACCTGCACCCCTGTGCCTTCCATGCTGCGGCGCAGTTCGGCCTCCTGCTTGTCGGCGTAGTAGCCATAGCCGGCGCCGGCGGCGCCGCCCACCGCAGCACCGATGAGTGCGCCCTTGCCACGGTTATCGTGGCTGATGGCCGCCCCGGCAACGGCGCCGGCCAGCGCGCCCAGGCCGCCATAGGTGGCGGTGCGATTGCTGCTGGGCTGACTGTCGTAGGGGTTCTGCGAGGCGCAACCGAGCAACAGGGCCGCGCAGCAGCTGGTAAGAATCAGGCGTGTACCGGGCATGGCGAATGCTCCTGGAATAAGTTTGAAGTAGTCAGTTTAGCCAGTTCGGCGCGCACTCAGGCCCGTACGAACGGATTTTCCCGCATTTCATCGCCCAGACGGGTATCGGCACCATGGCCGGTGACCACGGTGGCGTCCTCGTCGAGCCGATAGAGGCGCTGCTTGATCGAGCGTTCGATGGCCGCGTAATCGCCCCCCCACAGATCGGTGCGTCCGATACCGCGGCGAAACAGGGTGTCGCCGGCGATCAGCAGCTTGGCCTGGGGAAACCAGAAGCTCATGGAGCCGGGGGTATGCCCCGGTGTGTGCAAGGCCACCCCGCAACCACAGGCCAGTGCCTCGTCGTCGGCCAGCCACTGGTCGGGAGCCGGCACCGGGGTGTAGGGCACACCGAACATTCGGCACTGCATTTCCAGGTTGTCCCAGAGGAACTGATCGGCCTTGTGCAGGTGCAGGCTGGCGCCAGTCTTTTCCTTCATCTGCCCGGAGGCGAGGAAGTGATCCAGATGCGCATGGGTATGAATGATGCTCACGACCTTGAGCCCGTGGGCCTCGAGCCGCGCCATGATCAGGTCGGGATTGCCACCGGGGTCGACCACTATCGCCTGCTTGCTGACAGGGTCGCCGATGATGGTGCAATTGCACTGCAAGGGGCCGACGGGAAAGGTTTCGCGGATCAGCGCGGTTTGGCTCATGGAGCGTCCTCGGTGCATGGAACGGCCTCTAGATTATCCACACCCAGCGCGATAAGGCGAACCCCCGCCAGGCGCCGGGCGGCTTGCCTTCAGCTGCCATCGGCGCGATAGTGACGCCTTGTTCAGACCAGCGAAACAGGGAGTCAGCATGGTCAGCAGCACCCCGCACGGATTGCAGATTCAACCTCGGCACCTGGACTTCGACCTGCCCGATCCGTTGCCGCGCCACTGGTTCGACGGCGATGCCTTCAAGAGCCATCTGTTCGATGCCATGTCGGTGTCCTTTCCCGACGGCGAACGCTTCTTTATCGAGTCGGTGCGCCACTTTCGCGAACAGATCGCCGACCCGACGCTGCAGGCGCAGATCCGCGGCTTCATCGGTCAGGAGGGCCACCACAGCCGCGAGCACCTGACCTACAGCAGTCGCCTGCGCGAACTGGGCTACGACATCGAGCGCCTTGAAAAGCGCGTGCAGGCGCGGATTCGCTTCACCCAGCAACGCTTCTCGCCGCAACGGCAACTGGCGGCCACCGTGGCCCTGGAACACATCACCGCGATCATGGCCGACGCCCTGCTCAGGAAACCGGATCAACTGGCCGGCGCCCATCCGACCCTGCAGCGCCTGTGGCGCTGGCATGCCCTGGAGGAGACCGAGCACAAGGCAGTGGCCTTCGACGTCTACTGCCAGGTGTGCGGCGACCGCGCCCTGCTGCGCCGGGCCATGCGCATGGCCACCTTGTTCTTCATCCTCGACACCACCCGCGGCCTGATGCATATGCTCAGGCGCGACGGCCTGCTCTGGAAATGGCGTATCTGGCGCGACGGTCTGCGCTGGATGTGGGGCAAGCAGGGCATGTTTCGCGCACTCCTGCGCCCCTATCGGGACTTCTTCGAGCCCGACTTCCACCCCTGGCAGCACGACAATCTGGCCCTGCTCTACCGCGTTCGCGGCGAGTTCGACGCCGAGGCGCAGCCCCAGGCCAGCTGAACACCCACGCAGCCGCCAGCATACTCAGTGGATTGCTGCAGGTCAGAGCCGGTAATCAGTTCAACAGTCCGAGCTGCTGGGCCCGCGCCACCGCCTGGGTGCGCCGCGCCACGCCGAGCTTGGCGTTGATATTGCGGGCGTGGGTCTTGACCGTGTGCAGAGAGATGAACAGGCAGTCGCTGATCTGCTGGTTGGAGCAGCCCTGGGCGATCAATTGCAGCACCGCCAACTCCCGGGAACTCAGGCTTTCGATCGCGGCACTCGACTGGACTGGCAGCACGTCCGGCGCCGCCGCCGGCACTTGCTCGAGCAAGGCGTCGCGAGTCGGGTTTGCCGGCAGGCCGAGCAACTGCTCGCGCAGCCATTGCGGCTGCTGGGCAAACAACTCGGCGAAGGGCAACAGCGCCCCGCCGCCGTCCTCCAGGCTTTCAGTCAACAGCTGGCGTGCTTCGTCTTCGCGGCCTCTGCCGAGCAGCAGCAGGATCAATTGCACCTGGGCGTAGAGCGCCAGCAACAGCCCGCCGCTTTTTTGCGAGCGCTCAAGCAGCCTGCGCAGCACCTGCTCGGCATCGTCCAGGCGCCCCTGCTGCCTCGCCAGTACAGCCTGCAGCAACTCGATGTAGAGGGCCAACTGCGGATGAAACTCGGGCGCCAGCGCCTGTTCGCCGCGGTAAGTTTCGGCCAGACGCTGCAGCCAGGTGGCGGCCAGTTCTGCCTGGCCCTGGCGCAGCCAGAGTTCACACTTGGTCAGGGTGATCATCGCCAGGTAGTAGACCGCCGGCACGTCCCAGACATGCATCAGCCGCTCGGCCTCGGCAAGCCGGCCGAAGGCCTCCGGCAGATTGTCCAGGCGCCCCTCCAGGCTGGCCAGCGCGCATTTGCCCAGCAACACGCTGACATCATGGCAGGCCCGGGCCTCGGCGATGCCGGCGCGCAGGCGTTGCCGGGCCAGTTGCGGTTGCAGGCGCAGAGCCAGCAGATAGCCCTCGTACTGGGTCAGGCGCGCGCGCACCGCGTAGAAGCGTTGCGCCGGCTGCTCGCGCAAGCACGCCAGGCCCAGGCGTACTTCTTCCAGGGCGCGCAGCACTTCGCCCCGCGCCTGCAGCACCCGCGCCCGGTCGTAATGGGCCAGGGCCTCGAACAGGGGATTGTCCATCCGCCGCGCCAACTCCAGGGCCTGGCGATTGAAGCCGCGCGCGGCCAGCAAGTCGCCGCGCACCACCGCCAGGCTGGCAAGGCCCGAGAGGCACATCAGGCGCTGCCCGTGGCGTTCGGCCGGCAGGCTGCTCAGAGCCTCGCCGAAATAGTGCACCGCTCTGCGGCCGTCTCCGCGTCCGCGGGCGATCATGCCGCGCAGCGCCAGCCACTGCGCCAACAGGTTCTCCTGCAGGCGCCCACTGGGGGCCGGCAGGAAACGCTGCAACTGCGCCAGCAAGGCCTCGGCCGCCGACAATTGGCAGGCCAGGGTCAG
>JBFHKK010000123.1:0-7043 GCA_041595475.1 Pseudomonas sp.
CATCGCCAAGGCCAAGGACAAGGACGACCCCTTCAAGCTGATGGGCTTCGGCCACCGCGTGTACAAGAACCGCGACCCACGCGCCACCGTGATGAAGCAGACCTGCGACGAGGTCCTGGCCGAGCTGGGCATCAACGATCCGCAGCTGGAGCTGGCGATGAAGCTGGAGGAGATCGCGCGCAACGATCCTTACTTCAAGGAGCGCAACCTCTACCCGAACGTCGACGTCTACTCGGGCATCATCCTCAAGGCGATCGGCATCCCGACCAGCATGTTCACGGTGATCTTCGCCCTGGCGCGCACCGTCGGCTGGATTTCGCACTGGAAGGAAATGCTCTCCAGCCCCTACAAGATCGGCCGCCCGCGTCAGCTGTACACCGGCCATCCGCAACGCGATCTGAAGAAGTAAGTGCCGCCCGCCGGTCTCCTCGAGGCCGGCTTCGCCGCACAGCAAAAAAGGCTGCCCACTGGGCAGCCTTTTTCTTTGGGCGTGGCGCCTATGGCGCGGCGTGCGAGGCGGCGCTAAGCGCTGCGCGCGGTGCACTGCTCCAGCCAGCCGAGCAGCTGCAACGCCTCTTCGCGGCTGGCGCCGCAGACCAGCGGATCGGCGTCGAAAGCCGCGCACACCGCCGGCCGTTCGGGCTGACCGAACAGCCGGCAGCGATTGTCCGCGGACAGCTGCACGCAGCGCTCGCCCGCGGCCTTGCCCTGGGGCATGCCGGGAATCGGCGAGCTGATTGACGGGGCTATGCAGCAGGCACCACAACCGGGACGGCAGTTCATGACGGCTAGACCTCGGATCCTTCGCTAGAACGGTTCGGGCCGGCGATTCTACCCGGTCGCCCGGCCCGTGCGCAGCGACTTAGCGAGCGGCCTTGAGGCGGGCGATCAGGCTCGAGGTATCCCAACGCCCGCCGCCCATGGCCTGGACATCGGCGTAGAACTGATCGACCAGGGCGGTGACCGGCAACTGCGCGCCATTGCGCCGGGCCTCGGCCAGCAGTATCGCCAGATCCTTGCGCATCCAGTCGACGGCAAAGCCGAAGTCGAACTCGCCGTCGAGCATGCTCTTGTGGCGGTTTTCCAGCTGCCAGGACTGGGCCGCGCCCTTGCTGATCACCGCCATCGCCGCCTCGCCGTCGAGGCCGGCGCATTGGGCGAAATGCAGCGCCTCGGCCAGGCCCTGGACCAGGCCGCCGATGCAGATCTGGTTGACCATCTTGGTCAGCTGACCGCTGCCGACCGGCCCCATCAGTTTGACCATGCGCGCGTAGCTGGCGATCACCGGCTCGGCGCGGGCGTAGAAGGCCGGCTCGCCACCGACCATCACCGTCAGCGCGCCATTCTGTGCCCCGGCCTGGCCGCCGGAGACCGGCGCATCGAGAAAGCCCAGCTCGCGCTCGGCGGCTTCGATCGCCAACTCGCGTGCCACGTCCGCCGAGGCGGTGGTGTGGTCGACCAGCACCGCCGCCGGCGCCATGCCGGCCAGGGCGCCATCGGCGCCCAAGACCACGGCGCGCAGGTCATGGTCGTTGCCGACGCAGACCATCACGAACTCGGCGCCCTGGGCCGCTTCCCGCGGCGTCGCCGCGCTGCTGCCGGGGTATTCATCGAGCCAGTGCGCGGCCTTGGCTGAACTCCGGTTGTACACGCAGACCTGGTGACCGGCGCGGGCCAGGTGCCCGGCCATCGGGTAGCCCATCACGCCCAGGCCGATAAAAGCCACCTTCGCCATAACGCTCTCCTTGGGTCAAAGCCTGCAGCCTAGCACGCGCCTTGCGACCCATGGCACGCCGGCCAAGAGGCTGCCGAACGCTCCGGCGGCGCCTTCACGGATCTTAGGTCCGTGCACTAGAGTGGTTAGCCAGGCACAGCGCATCCTGCAACGGAGGGCCCATGAACAACTGGCTGGTGATCGACCTGGAAGCCACCACCGAAGAAGGCGGCTGGCCGCTCGAGGAGATGGAGATCATCGAGATCGGCGCCAGCCTGGTCGATGCCGAGGGTCGCGAGCTCGATCACTTCCAGCGGCTGGTGCGGCCGCTCAGGCGCCCTCGCCTCACCGCCTTCTGCTGCCATCTGACCCATATCGACCAGGCCGCCGTGGATGCCGCGGCACCGCTTGAGCGAGTCTGGGCCCAGTTCGAAGCCTGGCTGGCTTGCCATCGGCCGCAGCTGGCCGGCTGGGCCAGTTGGGGCGACTACGACCGGCGCCAGCTCGAACAGGACTGGCAGCGTCTGCAACTGCAGAGCCTGCTCGCCCAATTGCCGCATCTCAACCTCAAGCGCTGCTTCGCCGAGGCGCGTCAACTGAAGCGCCCGGTCGGCCTGAAAACCGCCCTGCAATTGGCCGGACTGGGCTTCGCCGGCCAGCAGCACCGGGCCCTGAGCGATGCGCGCAACAGCGCGCGGCTGCTGCCTCTGGCACTGCCGGCGGCGTCCCTGCAAAGCAGATGACGCCCCGCCCGGGCTTGGGCATACTGGCGACCTTTTTTCAGCCCCTTGCGAGGAAATCCAGATGTTCAAGGTCAACGAATACTTCGACGGCAACGTCAAATCCATCGCCTTCGGCATGGCCGAAGGCCCGGCCACCCTGGGCGTGATGGCCGCCGGCGAATACGAGTTCGGCACCAGCCAGCTGGAGATCATGCATGTGGTCGCCGGCGCCCTGACCGTCAAGCTGCCAGGCAGCGACCAGTGGCAGACCTTCGCCGCCGGCAGCCAGTTCACCGTGCCGGCCAACAGCAGCTTCCAGCTCAAGGTCGCAAGCGACACCGCCTACCTGTGCGAATACCGCTGAGTTAGGCCAGACTGGACAGACCGGCCCACGCGGCCGGTTTTTTTTATTCTGCCGCGCCGCCGATCGCCGCTGGAGCGCCCATGCCTGCTCTGCCTTCCTCCCAGCCCCTGCTGCTGCCGATCTCGGTGCTGCTGGTGGCCATGGTCTCGATCCAGAGTGGCGCCTCCCTGGCCAAGAGCCTGTTCCCGCTGGTCGGCGCCGAAGGCACCACCGCCCTGCGGCTGGGGCTCGCCGCGCTCATCCTCACGCTGCTGATGCGCCCCTGGCAGGCGCGCCTGACGTTGCGCAGTGGCCGCGCGCTGCTGGCCTACGGCCTGGCCCTGGGCAGCATGAACCTGCTCTTTTACCTGTCGCTGGCGCGTATCCCCCTGGGCATCGCCGTGGCTTTGGAATTCACCGGTCCGCTGGCCCTGGCCCTGTTCGCCTCACGCCGGCTGCTGGATTTTCTCTGGATCGGCCTGGCCGTTGCCGGACTCTGGCTGCTGTTGCCCGATCGCAGCGCCCAGGCCCCGCTCGACCCGATCGGCATGCTGCTGGCCCTTGGCGCCGGCGTCTGCTGGGCGTTGTACATCCTCTTCGGCCAGCAGGCCGGCGCCCTGCATGGGGCCCACACGGTGTCGCTGGGCACCCTGGTCGCGGCCCTGCTGGTCCTGCCGATCGGCCTCTGGAGCAACGGCAGCGCCTTGTTTCAGCTTCAGCTGCTGCCCCTGGCCTTGGGCGTGGCGGTGCTCTCCTCCGCGCTGCCCTATAGCCTTGAGATGATCGCCCTGACCCGCCTGCCGGCGCGCACCTTCAGTATCCTGATGAGCCTGGAGCCGGCGATTGCCGCCCTGTCCGGCCTGCTGTTTCTCAGCGAACGGCTGAGCTGGAATCAGTGGCTGGCGATCGGCGCCATCATCTGCGCCTCGGCCGGCGCCGCCGCCACCAGCCGCCCGAAAAAGCTGCCGCGCTAGGCCGCAGCCATCAGGCCGGTTCGGCGCCGGCGCTGGCGAACTGCAGCTCGGCCAGGCGCGCGTACAGCGGGCTCTCGGCCAGCAACTGCGGATGCGGGCCGAGAGCCACCAGCCGGCCCTGCTCGATCACCGCGATGCGCGAGGCACTCTTGACCGTCGCCAGGCGGTGGGCGATGACCAGGGTGGTGCGTCCGGCCATCAACCGCGGCAGGGCCTGCTGGATCAGGTGCTCGCTCTCGGCATCCAGCGCGCTGGTGGCCTCGTCCAGCAGCAGGATGGGCGCATCCACCAGCAATGCCCGGGCGATCGCCAGGCGCTGGCGCTGGCCGCCCGACAGGCCCAGGCCCGCCTCGCCCAGTGGCGTCTCATAGCCCTGGGGCAGGGCCACGATGAAGTCGTGGGCGTGGGCGGCGCGGGCCGCAGCCTCAACCTCGTCCTGACTGGCATGGATTCGGCCGTAGCGGATGTTGTCGGCCACAGTGCCGAAGAACAGCGCCGGGTTCTGCGACACCAGGGCGAAACAGCGGCGCAGTTCATGGGGATCGAGCCGGTCGATCGGCTGACCGTCGACCAAAATGCGTCCCTGCTGGGGATCGAAGAAGCGCAGCAGCAGATCGAACAGGGTCGACTTGCCGGCGCCCGAGGGACCGACCAGCGCCAGGGTTTCGCCGGGCTCCACGCCCAGGCTGATGCCGTCGACGGCGAAATGCTCCGGCCGGGTCGGGTAGGCGAAACGCACCGAATCGAATTGCAGACGCCCGGACACCGGCCGGCTCAGCGCCACGCCCGCGCCCGCCGGCGCGCCTATCTCGTTGCGCGCCTGCAAGAGCTCGGCGATGCGCTCGGCCGCGCCGGCAGCGCGCTGCAACTCGCCGACCACCTCGCTCAGGGTGCCGAAGGCCGAGCCGACGATCAGGCTGTAGAACACGAAGGCGGCCAGTTCGCCGGCAGAGATGCGCCCGGCGATCACGTCCATGCCGCCGACCCAGAGCATCACCCCGACCGCGCCGAGCACCAGCACTATGACCAGGGTGATCAGCCAGGCGCGCTCCTTGATGCGCTGCCGGGCGACATCGAACGCCGCCTCGGCCGACTGGGCGAAGCGGCGCCGGTCCTCATCCTCGTGGTTGTAGGCCTGGACCGTCTTGATCTGCCCGAGCACCTCGCCGACATAGCTGCCGACGTCGGCCACCCGGTCCTGGGACAGGCGCGACAGCTGGCGCACGCGCCGGCCGAAGATCAGGATGGGCGCCACCACCAGCGGCAGCGCCAGCAGCACGATGCCGCTGAGCTTGGGGTTGGTGACCAGCAGCAGCACCCCGCCGCCGACCAGCAGGATGAGATTGCGCAGCGCCATCGACAGCGCCGAGCCGATCACCGACTGCAACAAGGTGGTGTCGGCGGTCAGGCGCGACTGGATCTCGGAACTGCGGTTGCGCTCGAAGAAGCCCGGATGCAGGCCGATCAGGTGATTGAACACGCGCTTGCGGATGTCGGCGACGAAGCGCTCGCCAATCCAGGAGACCAGGTAATAGCGGGTGAAGGTGCCGAGCGCCAGGGCCAGCACCAGCACGAAGAACAGCCCTATCGCCTCGCGCAGGGCCGCCGGCGACTGGGTCGCCAGGCCCTGGTCGACCAGCAGCTTGAGGCCCTGGCCCATGGCCAGGGTCACGCCGGCTGTAAACAGCAGGGCCAGCAGCGCAGCGAGCACCCGGCCGCGGTAGGGCGCGATAAAGCGCCAGGCCATGCACAACGCCTTGCGCCTGCGGGGGGAAAGAATGGCGACCATGATCACTCGCAAAGGGGCCCATGGCCCGGCTCAAGGGGAAAAATCGACGGCATGCCCAAGCCTAAAACTGCAGATACCGGCAGGCCCCAGCAAGCGCCTGCAGCCAGGCAGCTTGCGAGACCTTGCCCGAGGGACAAATTCGCTGCCGTCAGGGCTTTCGCTCCGGATAACGCGGCAGATCGTCGTGTTGCTGCCACCAATTGGCCCGGGAGTCGTGGTAAATGTGCCAGCCCAGGCGAGCCTGCACCTCGCCCTGCAAGCTTCCAGCACGTATGCGCAGTACGCCGGGCACCTGACTGCTGCGACTGAAGAGGGGTGAGCCGCAGCGCGAACAGAACACCCGCTGCTTGCCCGGCGAGGATTCGTAGGCCTGCAACCGCTCGGCGCCACTGAGCAACTCGAAGTCGGCCTCCGATACCGGGATATTGGTGACGAACGCGGTGCCCTGGGCCCGGCGGCACTGGCTGCAATGACATATCTGGATGGGCGCCAACTCGCCCTGGATGCGAAAGCGGACCTCGCCGCACAGACAGTTTCCTAGATGCATCGTGCCCTCCTGCGTCAGTGCCCCAGTGGATAAAGCAGCTCTTCCTTGTAGCCGGCCCAGACCCGCACGGCGTCGGGAAAGGCGTCGTCCAGCGCCGGATCACCGCTGTCGACCAGCAGTGGCCGGCCCTCCAGGGTGCCCAGCTTGCGCTTGGTCGCCACCACCCGCAACTGCTCGAGGCCGATGGCGCGCAGCACCCGCGGACTGATCTGCTGGTTGCCGCGACCGAGGATATGGCCCTGGCCGCCGATGGCGGTGACCAGCAGCCGAGCCGGGTGGGCGCGCACCAGCTCGAACAGCTGGGCCTCGTTGACGTCCGCGGCTATCAGTTGGCCGTTCTCGATCACGTCCACCCCCAGCAGGGTGGTCGCCAGCCCGAGGTTCTGCGCCAGCCCCTGCAGGGTCGAGCCGGGGCCGAACACGTAACGCACATCGGCCTCCCAGCTGTCCTCCAGCCAGGCGGCCAGGTCGCTGAGCACCAGTTCCTCGGATTCCACCCCGGCCTGCTTGACCTGCTGAACGAAGCCGCCCTCCTCGGGCACGCACAGCTCGCCATACCAGCGCGCGGCCACCCGCCCCTCACGTAACGCAGCTTCGTCCAGGTCGCGCACCTCGCCGCGGGTCAGGCGCACCAGGCCGCCTTCGACCAGGCGCCGGGTCAGCTGGCCGGCGGCCCGCGGGCTGATGGCATAAACGCCGGAGTGGATCTTCACCCCGGCCGGGATGCCCAGAACCGGCTGCTCGGCCCGCGCAGCGGCACACAGGTCACGGGCGGTGCCGTCACCACCGGCAAAAAGGAGCAGGGCCGCGCCCGCGTCCTGCAGCAGCTCCACCCCACGACGGGTATCGGCGGCGCTGGTTGGCCCGGCGGCGGCCTCGCCCAGCACCCGGTAGGCGAAGCCCATTTCGGCCAGCAGATCGGCGCCCATGGCGCCAGGCAGGGTCAGGAACTCC